>JAICGN010000043.1 GCA_025923075.1 Chitinophagaceae bacterium | reverse complement strand
TAAGTATTAATGTCCATTTTATCAAATATGATGGAGAGCTCATTCATCAATGCAATGTTAAGGTCACGCTGAGTATTCTCAATGATCTTTGCGGCCTCTGCCACTTTTATACAAGAAGCCCGGTGCACACCCGCTGTCACCACCAACTCGTACACCTTTGCTATTTCGTCTAATGAGTCGGCATCACATCCTGACACTACTTTTATTACTTTAGACAGTGTGTGGGTTTTATCACCCGGATTAATTCTTTCCGGAGAGTAACCCAGTTTAAAATCCTTAATGTTCTTAAGTCCCGATAACTTTTCAATGATAGGCAAACAATCCTCCTCTGTACAGCCCGGATATACTGTTGACTCAAATACTACGTAATCACCCTTCTTTAAAACGTTTCCAATTGTTTCAGAGGCCTTTTTTACCGGTGTAAGATCCGGTACATTGTGTTGGTCAACCGGTGTAGGCACGGCAACGATAAAGAAATTTGCTTGCCGCAACTCTTCCAGTTTTGAAGTGAAATGAATGTCACAGCCTCCGAAATCTTTTTTTTCAAGTTCATTACTCGGATCAATACAATTCCTCATCATCGCAACGCGGTTTTCATTTATATCAAAACCAATAACTGAAACTTTTTTAGCAAATTCCAATGCAATAGGAAGTCCAACGTATCCCAAACCAATCACTGCCAATTTCGCTTTCTTATCAATTAATTCCTGGTACATCTTTATTTAAAATTTAATAATTCACTATCGATTTTTAAAGAATTCCACTACCGCTTGCTCACAAACTCTTTTGGTTGCTTATTTAATTCTTCGGGTGCAAGAGATCTAAAGTACTCGTACGTAATTTTCAACCCTTCTTTTCTTGAAACTTCCGGCTGCCATCCCAAAATCTTCTTTGCCTTTGTAATGTCTGGCTGTCGTTGCTTAGGATCATCAACCGGCAAGGGCTTATAAACGATCTTTACTTTATTGCCTGTTAATGAAAGTATTTCTTCGGCAAATCCTTTTAAAGATATTTCATCAGGATTACCAATATTCAACGGCATAGTATAGTCACTCATCAGCAACCGGTAAATTCCTTCGACCAGGTCATTTACAAAACAAAAGCTTCTTGTTTGCGAGCCGTTACCAAACACCGTCAGATCTTCGCCTCTTAATGCCTGGCCGATGAACGCCGGTAATGCCCGGCCATCATTTAATCGCATTCTGGGACCATAGGTATTAAATATTCTTACAATCCTCGTATCAACTCCATGAAAGTTATGATACGCCATGGTAATCGCTTCCATGTACCGCTTTGCTTCATCGTACACACCTCTTGGTCCAACCGGGTTTACATTTCCCCAATAGTCTTCATTTTGCGGATGCACCAAAGGATCACCATACACTTCGCTTGTTGATGCCACTAATATTCTCGCATTTTTTGCTTTGGCAAGCCCGAGGCAATTATGCGTACCCAATGCCCCTACCTTCAATGTCTGTATGGGAATTTTTAAATAATCAATGGGGCTTGCCGGTGACGCAAAATGAAGAATATAATCAACCTTACCTGCTATTTCTATATGCTTTGTAACATCATGTTCAATAAATTCAAAATGCCCAAGTGGAAAAAGGTGTTCAATATTTTTTTTACTCCCTGTTATCAGGTTATCCATTGCAATAACATGACAGCCCTCCCTGATAAACCGGTCGCAAAGGTGTGATCCTAAAAAACCGGCAGCCCCGGTGATCAATACAATCTTTTTCTCCATAAGTACTCGTTAAGGAACAATAGTTTTTCTCCCGATGCTTTCGTAATAAAAACCCAACTCTTTCATCTGCGCAAGATCAAAAACATTTCTGCCGTCAAAGATCACTTTGCTTTTCATTCTTTCCGTCATTTTTTCAAATTCCGGGGTTCTGAACTCACTCCATTCTGTCGCAATGATCAAGGCGTCACAATTGTTCAACGCATCATATTGATTCTCTGTAAATACAATTTTATCTCCGACTATTTCTCTCACATTTTTCATTGCTTCAGGATCAAAGGCAGCAACGGAAGCACCCGCTTTTAATAATTCATCAATAACATAAAGAGCCGGGGCCTCACGAACATCATCCGTATTTGGTTTAAATGCCAATCCCCAAAGTGCAATTTTCTTACCATCGAGTTTATTGTTAAAAAATTTTTTTATACGGGGAACTAGATACACTTTCTGCCTTTCATTTACCTCCATTACTGCATCGAGTATTTTGAAATCATATTTAACTTCCGAAGCAGACTGTACCAAAGCCTTCACATCTTTTGGAAAACAGGAACCGCCATACCCAATGCCGGGAAACAAAAATCTCTTTCCTATTCTGTCATCGCTTCCAATACCGCGACGTACCATATCTACATCAGCTCCTAAAAGTTCGCATAGCCTTGCAATTTCATTCATAAATGAAATTTTTGTAGCAAGAAATGAGTTAGCCGCGTATTTTGTAAGCTCAGCTGATTTTTCATCCATGAAAATAACCGGGTTTCCCTGCCTGACAAATGGAGCATACAGGTCGCCCATTATTTTTTTTGCTTTTTCTGATTCTGTACCGATCACTACCCTGTCGGGTTTCATAAAATCTTCTACCGCGACTCCTTCACGTAAAAACTCGGGATTGCTGACCACATCAAATTCACATTGACAATTTTTTGCAATTACATCACGAACTTTTTCAGCGGTGCCGACCGGTACCGTACTTTTATCAACGATAACTTTATAATCTTTCAGGATTTTTCCAAGCTCATCTGCAACACCTAAAATGTATTTTAAATCAGCAGAGCCATTTTCGCCGGGAGGCGTTGGCAACGCAAGAAATATAATTTTCGCATCTGCGATTCCTTCAGCAAGGTTTGTTGTGAACTTTAATCTTTCTTCCCGCTGATTCCTTAAAAATAATTTTTCAAGACCGGGTTCGTAAATGGTGATCTGCCCACCAGCTAATTTTTCAATTTTGCTTTCATCCACATCTACACAGGTTACAGTATTCCCTGTTTCCGCAAAGCAAGTACCCGTTACTAACCCAACATATCCGGTTCCAACAACAGTTATTTTCATAAGTAGTTTATCCGTTTATATATTCCAACACTTTTGATGTGATAAGATTTAATTGTTCATGGTCCATTTCTGTATGAATAGGCAACGAAATAACTCTTTCGGTAAGCCAGTCAGTAACTGGTAATGACACTTTTGCAGTATCATAATGTGCAAACATTTGCTGATGATGACCCGGAACCGGGTAGTAAATCATCGATGGAATTTTTTGCTCAGCAAGAAAAGCATTTAAACCGTCACGATCTACTTCGTTAAGAACTAAAGTATATTGATGAAATACATGACTGCAATAACTTGCCCTGTGAGGGGTTGTGATCTTTGAATGACCTGCAAATGACCTATCATAAAAATCTGCCACAGATTGCCTTGCCTTTATGTATTCATCAAGGTGCTTCAATTTTATATTTAGCACAGCCGCCTGGACCGTATCAAGCCGGCTGTTACAACCAACCATTTCATAATAATATCTTTTTCGCTGACCATGGTTAGCAATCATTTTCATTTTATCGGCGAGTGAATCATCGTTGGTGAAGATCGCGCCGCCGTCACCATACGCGCCAAGGTTTTTTGATGGGAAAAAAGAAGTTGTGCCGATGTGGCCGACAGTGCCGGTTTTCTTTTTCCCATTTTTTGAATAATAATCCCCACCGATTGCCTGCGCATTATCTTCAATAACGATCAGGTTATGCTTGTTAGCGATGGTCATTATTTCATCGATCGGCGCCGCGTGACCGTATAGATGAACCGGAACAATTGCCTTTGTTCTTGGAGTAATCGCTTTTTCCAATGCCGCCGGATCCATACAAAAAGTTTTCGGATCCACTTCAACAAAAACCGGAGTAAGCCGAAGCAATGCAATGACTTCAGTAGTAGCAATAAAAGTGAAAGATGGCGTTATTACTTCATCCCCAGGTTGCAGGTCCAGGGCCATCATGGCAATCTGAAGCGCATCAGTCCCATTAGCACATGGAATTACGTGTTTAACTCCAAGATATGATGAAAGATTTGTCGCAAATTCCTGTACCGCCTTTCCATTAATAAAGGCAGTGCTTTCCAATACATTCAGAACAGCTTCGTCTACTTCAGCCTTTATTTTATGATACTGCCCTTTCAAGTCAACCATTTGGATAGGATGCATGGCATTTCCGGATTTCAGATTTAGGTTTTCGAGCTGAGTTTTAATGATGAACCCCTTTTGTTAACGGACGCAAAAATAATGAATTAAAGATAGTTTATCCATTTGCCGTTACATTTGTTATTGCCGTGTTGGCAGGATAAAAATCCGGAAATTTGGCACTAGTCTTTTACAATATCTTTTTACTCCTATATAAGAGCGGCATCCACCTATCATCAATCTGGAATAATAAGGCTAAACTATGGGTCGATGGCAGAAAAGATATTTTCAAACGCTTAACCGATGAGCTGGGAAGCGATAACTCAGAAATTATCTGGTTTCATTGTTCATCACTTGGTGAGTTTGAGCAGGGCCGGCCGGTGATGGAAACAATCAAATCCCAATTCCCGAATTGCAAGATCCTTTTGACTTTCTTTTCTCCCTCGGGTTTTGAAATAAGAAAAAATTATGAAGGCGCTGCCTGGGTTTTTTATCTTCCGCTGGATTCCGGAAAAAACGCCAGGCAATTTCTGGATATAGTAAGGCCTTCGCTTGTTGTATTTATAAAATATGATTACTGGTATTATTACCTTACTGAATGCAAAAGAAGAAAAATTTCCCTGTTGATGATCTCTTCAATTTTCAGAAAGGAACAAGCATTCTTTAGATGGTACGGCCGTTTGCATAGGAAAATGTTGCAGTGTTTCAGCTATATTTTTGTCCAGGACAGGGAATCACTCCAATTGCTCGAATCAATTAATATAAAAAATGCAAATATAGCTGGCGATACACGGTTCGATCGTGTTTCGGAAATTGCTGCAACCTTTAAGCCGATAGCGGAAATAGCGAAATTCTGTGGAAGGTCACAAGTACTTATTGCCGGCAGTACGTGGCCGGTCGATGAAAAACTTATTAAAGAGGCCGCTACCACGTTACCAGATCTAAAAATCATTATCGCGCCGCATGAAATTGATAAAGAACATTTAAAGGAATTGAAATCACTTTTCCCAGGCTCTATATTTTTCTCTGAACTTAACACTTATGAATCCGCATCGATAACGCAGCGCTATCTCATTATCGATAATATCGGTATGCTGTCCAGGCTTTATCATTACGCAACGATCGCTTATGTTGGAGGCGGCTTTAATAGAGGAATCCATAACACGTTGGAAGCAGCCATATACGGCAAACCTGTTTTATTTGGACCTAATTATGAGAAATTCAGGGAAGCTATCGGGCTGATAGCGGCCGGAGGAGGTGCTTGCATTACTTCAACTACGGATTTGACGTCGCAGCTAAAAAAAATTTTAAATACGAAGAGTGAATTGGAATTGCGAAGTAAAAAATCGTTTGAGTTCGTACAGGAAAATAAAGGAGCTACCGAAAAAATCCTCGGCTATATTCACGAGAATCGTCTTTTGACCAGTTGATAGAAATGCTTCACGTTTTCTCTGGTATCATCCCAGCCAAGCTTGATCTTTAATTCACGATTCATCCAATACTCCGCTTCCGGGTAAATAGTAAAGCCGTTGATAGTTTTTATACTTCGTTCATACATAGGTTCATCACCACGAAATAATTCATTAATGAAAACAAACCTGTCATTTATGCCAATCGCTTTTCGGAGGTCACGTATCGGAGTATCTTTTATTACGTGCATCACTTCGGTTCTATTCTCTTTCAGTTTGTCATTAAGGGACTCCTGTCGGCCCATAATTTCATTCACTTCTTTTACGACATTATATTGTGAAAACGTAGGGATTTCGTTCATCGGGTCAAAATGGATATCAATCTGACTATTACTCTTTAGGTTCACGGCCGAAGTGGAAATCACTCGTTCCACCTCTTCAGCGTGCCGTTCCCCCAGCGGCGCAGCCGCAATAGTAACGGGTGTTGGCAATACTACGGCTACTTTTGAAGTGCCAAGCGTTCTTGCCGATGATTTTTGTAGTTGGTTTAATTCGGCCTGCAATAACTGAACGGTAAGCTGCATATGTGCAACATCAGCATTTTGCTTTACCTGCTCCTGCAAGCGGTTAATCAAAGTCTGGATTCTTTCCATTTGTAATACTTACTTTTGACCGCGGACAAAGGATTTTGAAGATTTCACGGACTATTCTCAAATATTGTTCCTGAAATCTGTTTAAAATTACGAACAGTTTACCAACAATTATAATTATATCAGATTTTAACGATGTTTATTGAACCTAACATAAGAGGTGACCGCCGTGGTTGGATCGAAGTTATCTGCGGCTCAATGTTCAGTGGCAAAACGGAAGAATTGATCCGTAGATTGAAAAGAGCCAAAATTGCGAACCTTAAAGTCGAAATCTTCAAACCTGCGATTGACGTACGATTTGATGAAGTAAAGATCGTTTCGCATGATGAAAACGCCATACAATCAACACCTGTTGACAGTTCACAAACCATATTATTGCTTGCCCAGGATGTAGATGTAGTGGGTGTTGACGAGGCTCAATTTTTTGATTCTGAAATTGCAAATGTTTGCGATGAACTCGCCTTTCGGGGGATAAGAGTGATTGTTGCAGGTCTTGATATGGATTATTTGGGAAATCCCTTCGGGCAAATACCAAATTTGTTGTCAAAGGCAGATTACATCACGAAGCTTCATGCCATTTGTGTTCGCTGCGGAAACATTGCCAATTATAGTTACCGCAAAGTGGCGAATGACGAGCAGGTGATGCTCGGTGCCAGGGATGTGTACGAGCCAAGGTGCAGAACATGTTACAAAGATTCATGAAATCAGTACAGCATATTTATACTCTTATTAAAAAAGATCTGTTGCTTGAAGTAAGACAGCAATACAGTTTTTATGGAATTCTGCTTTATATCATGGCAACGATTTTTGTTTTGTACATGACGATACAGGAACCTGAAACCAAAGTTTGGAATGGATTGTTCTGGGTTATCCAATTATTTATTTGCATCAATGCGGTGGCCAAAAGTTTCTTACAGGAAACCCGTGGCCGGATGCTCTATTTTTATTCAATAGTCAATCCAAGAGATTTTGTTTTGGCAAAACTGGTGTTTAATTCCGTATTGATGTTATTAATGAGCTTTCTGAGTCTTTTTCTCTTTTCCCTTTTCCTGGGAAATCCGATAAAGAAGTTGCCGCAATTTATCGGGCTTGTACTGCTTGGCGGCTGGAGTCTTAGCCTGGTATTCACATTCCTCTCAGCGATTGCGGCCAAAGCACAACAAAATGCTGCAATTATGGCGATATTGGGTTTTCCCATTATTATTCCGCAGTTAATGCTGTTGATGCAGCTCGCAAATACCGTTTTTAGCGATAAAACTGCGATCGCTGCTTCTACACTATTGCTAATAGTAATGCTCGATGTTCTTGTAATAATGCTTGCTGTGATACTCTTTCCCTTCCTGTGGAAAGAGTAAAACAGCTAAAAATGCTTATTTCTCGTTCACTGTTCATTATTTCTTTTCCCCTTATTTTTGCAAACACTTGTATAAAGATTACTGTCAATCGCAGTAGTCTTTCCAATGAGCGACCACAAAAACTATATGCATAAATCCTGGTGGAAAATTCTGGCTGTTGTATTATTGGTTTATACATTCATAGCCGGAATACTAATTGAAGTCCCGCGTAACCCGCAGTTACAGGAAACTATCCGTAATCTTTTCTTTCATGTTTGCATGTGGTTCGGGATGATGATTCTGTTCATTATTTCCTTTGTTCAAGCCATTACATACTTAAGGACAGGGAAACATATTCACGATATCGCCTCGCGACAATATGCCGGTGTTGGAATCCTCTTTGGCCTGCTTGGCTACATTACCGGTGCCATCTGGATGAGCTATACATGGATTGATTCGAATAAATCTTTTTATGATTCGTTCGATAGCATTGCACGGGAGCCAAAACTTATTGGTGCAGCAATTGCATTACTTATCTACGCCGCTTATCTTGTTTTAAGAGATTCCATAACTGATATGGATAAAAAAGCAAGGATCAGCGCTGTTTATAACATCTTTGCGTTCGCGATGCTTTTTCCTTCTATTTGGATCATCCCAAGGTTATTGCCGAGCTTGCATCCGGGTGGCAGTGAGGGAAACCCTGCCTTGGATTTTAAAGACGCCTCCATGAATATGCGTTTGGTGTTTTATCCTGCAATAGCCGGATGGACATTGATCGGCGTCTGGATAGCAACTCTTAAAATAAGACTGAAACTAATCAATGAACAAAGATTGATGCAATGAAAAAATTAATTAGCGTTTCGGCATTTACTTTTTTCGCTTTGCTTGTAAAAGCACAGGAGGTAGAAATGGCCGATGTAATGAAAGCCAATGGAAAGATATACGTGGTGATTGCGGTAATGCTCACAATACTTGCGGGACTTGTACTATATCTTGTTCGTCTTGATAGAAGAATTTCCAACCTTGAAAAAAATAAATAACTGATTTCTTAAATTAAATGCTTGCCATATGTCTGACTATAGTTTTTTTGGAGCCGTTTCAAAAAGTTTTGATAAAGCCGCTAAATTCACGAGCTGGGATCCTGGCATTCTTGAACAAATAAAACAATGTAATGCTGTTTACCGGATGAATTTCCCGGTAAAGATTGGCGACAAAGTAGAAGTAATAAAAGCCTATCGTGTGCAGCACAGTCATCACAAAACGCCTTGTAAGGGTGGAATTCGTTTCTCTACCATGGTTAATCTTGATGAAGTAATGGCACTTGCTGCGTTGATGACTTATAAATGCGCCATTGTTAATGTTCCGTTTGGCGGAGCAAAAGGTGGTATTGCAATTGATCCCAAGAAATACACCCCGTATCAATTAGAAAATATTACCAGGCGATACACTGCTGAATTGATCAAGAAAAATTTTATTGGCCCCGGTACTGATGTCCCTGCCCCGGATTATGGAACCGGCGAAAGAGAAATGGCCTGGATACTTGATACCTATACATCGATGCGACCAGGTGAAATTGATGCGGCGGGATGTGTTACCGGCAAACCCGTCACACAAGGCGGGGTGCGCGGAAGAAGGGAAGCAACCGGTCTTGGTGTTTTTTATGGTATTCGTGAAGTGTGTAAAATGGATGACGTAATGAAGAAACTTGGTTTATCGACTGGAGTAGAAGGCAAACGCGTTATTGTGCAAGGATTGGGTAACGTAGGCTACCATGCTGCCAAATTTTTCCGTGAAGGGGGCGCGAAATTAATTTGTCTGGCAGAACATGATGGCGCTATTTTTTGCGAAGGCGGATTGAATGAAGAAGAAGTATTTCAGTATAAAAAGAAGAACGGGAGTATAAAAAATTTCCCTAATACGAAATTTATTGCTACCAGTGCCGAAGCATTGGAGATTGAATGTGATATTCTTATTCCCGCAGCACTCGAAAACGTGATCAACGGCGAAAACGCGCCAAGGGTAAAAGCAAAAATCATAGGGGAAGGGGCGAACGGTCCTCTGACCCCTGAGGCTGATGAAGTTTTTATAAAAACCGGGACATTGGTGGTGCCGGATATGTATTTAAATGCCGGCGGCGTTACGGTAAGTTATTTTGAGTGGTTGAAAAACCTGAGCCATGTTCGTTATGGACGAATGGAAAAACGTTTTACAGAAAATCTAAATGCACATATACTCGGTACAATAGAAGACCTGACAACGAAAAAAGTAAGTAGCCGTCAGAGAGAATTCATTATGCACGGCCCTGAAGAAGCTGATCTTGTTTACA
This sequence comes from Chitinophagaceae bacterium, assembly GCA_025923075.1. GTDB lineage: Bacteria > Bacteroidota > Bacteroidia > Chitinophagales > Chitinophagaceae > VBAS01. Next base: position 22,117 of record JAICGN010000043.1, on the reverse strand, counting down.
GCGGCCTGGAAGAAACAATGATAACAGCCACCCACGAAATAATGAATCTTTGGAAAAGCAATCCTGAAATACCAGATATGCGTACAGCGGCATATGTAGTGGCGATCAATAAAGTTGCGACAAGCTATGCTGAACTCGGAATCTTCCCATAAATGAACCAATACTAACAGTGCGAATCCCTTTCAAACTTCGAAAGGGATTTTTTGTCGGATGTACTCAGATAGTAGTTACTAGCAACACCGAAATTTTATCGGCGAAAGATTTTCCCGGTTTAGAAAAGGATCTTTATTTCCACAGGGGCATTTGCTGGATCTCTTTTAACTCCCCTCCTGTTTTTTCCCATGCGAGTGTAAAATGTCCGTTAGTGATGATCAGAAAACTTGCAGGCATAGAAATATGATAACGCAATACCTGATAAAGTACTTTCTCATCAAGCTTACTTTCTCCCGCTTTACATTCTATCAACATCCACGGTTTATGAGTCCGGTCATAGACGAGTATATCAAATCTTTTTCTCAACTCTCCTAATTGAATTTCCTTCTCTAATGCTATCAATTCAACAGGATATTTCATTTCCTGTACCAGGAACTGAACAAAATTTTGTCGCACCCATTCTTCTTCATTTAATAACAGCCATTGTTTCCTGATGAAGTCAAAGATGAGTTCCTTGCCATTTTCCTCTTTGAATCGAAATACAGGTTCAGGATAGTTTACAACAATCATAAAACAAATATAGACGATAGACCACAGACGATAGACGATAGATGAGAACTGAAAATCTCAGTGTTTTAAAGTATATTGTATTACGAAAATAATTTTCATGCCATTTAAATTCGAAAATCTCAGGGTATGGCAAGCCTCCCTTGAGTTTGGAGAAAAGATTAATTTTATTGCTGATGAATTTCCTAAAAAAGAAATGTTCAATCTCAGCACTCAAATCAGAAGAGCAGCTGATAGTATAGGGCTCAATATTGCAGAAGGTTCAACAAGCCAAAGTAACGCTGAACAGAAAAGGTTTTTAGTTTTTGCTAACAGATCAGCATTAGAAGTTGTTGCCTGCCTGATCAAAGCAAGACTTAGAAAATATATCGATGAAACTATTTTTACAAATTTATACAGCGAAGCAGAAAAACTCGTAAAGATGCTTCAGGCATTTATAAAAAAACTTGGCGAGTAACTGAGTCGTCAATCGTCCGTTGTCTATCGTCAAAACCAACAAATGAAGACCAAAGAAGAGATTGTACAAAACTGGCTGCCGCGCTATACAGGCGAAAAGCTTGACAAATTTGGGAGCTATATACTTCTTACAAATTTTAATAATTACATCGAAAAATTTGCACGATGGAATAAAGTAAGAGTGGTTGGGAAGGGCAAACCGATGCAATGCGCCACCAAAGATGATATTACAATTATAAATTTTGGCATGGGAAGTCCCACTGCTGCAACGGTAATGGATCTGCTGGCGGCTATTCATCCAAAAGCCGTCTTGTTTCTTGGTAAATGCGGAGGATTGAAAAAAAGAAATAAACTCGGTGATCTCATTTTGCCGATAGCTGCGATCAGAGGGGAAGGAACAAGCAATGATTATTTTCCTGCAGAAGTTCCCGCGCTGCCTGCATTTGCATTGCAAAAAGCGGTGTCCACAACGATTCGTGATTATGGAGTTGATTATTGGACAGGAACTGTGTACACTACTAACCGACGCGTATGGGAACATGATGAAAAATTTAAACAATACCTCCAGGATATAAGGTGCTATGCAATTGACATGGAAACTGCAACAATCTTCACTGTTGGTTTTTATAATCGAATTCCTACTGGTGCGTTATTGCTTGTAAGCGATCAACCGATGGTACCGGAAGGAGTAAAAACAGAAGCAAGCGACAGGAAAATAACGTCAAAATTTGTTGATACCCATTTGAAGATCGGAATTGATTCCTTAAAACAGCTGATCAATAATGAGTATACTGTCCGTCATCTCCGATTCTAAAAAGTAATTTTATGAAAACATTTTCTTTACTCCCATTCATTTTTTTTATTGCAATAGCTACTAATAAATGTAAAAAGAAAAGTGAGGATCAGGTTTATAAGGGTCGGCTTGAAATAAAAGCTATCTGCATGAATTATACTATCAAGCTGTTGGAAGGAAATTTAGACACGGCACAAGTGGTTGCAGAATGGAAAGATGAAACAACCGGCAAAACTCATAACAATGTATTTGCGCTGAAAAGTGTTTGCAGTTTTCCTTCTACGATCGGCGAAGGAGATGAATTTTATTTTACTATCGATCCGGATCCGGTTCGTAATTGTTCAGTATGCATGGCCTACTATCCAAAACCACCGAAAAGCGTGGCTATAAAAGTTGTAAATAAATAATGCACCCTTTACTGCGAATAAATGGTCTTTCAATTGAATTCATATCTGAATCAGGAACAACAATTGCATTAAAAAATATCTCCCTTTCGGTAAACCGTGATAAAATACTGGCCATCGTCGGTGAATCCGGCTCGGGCAAAACGGTTACTGCGCTTTCCATACTGCAACTTTTGCCTAAAATCGCAAAGGTTACCAATGGCGGAATAATTTTTTCGGAAGATGGCAAAAAAGTAATTGACCTAACCAGTTTATCAAAGAAAGAGTTGCAGCAAATTCGCGGCGACAAGATTGCGATGATCTTCCAGGAACCGATGACATCGCTTAACCCGGTATTTACCTGTGGACACCAGGTTGCAGAATCTCTGGCGCTTCACAAAAAATTATCCACCGCCGACGCAAAAGGAAAGGCCATAGAATGGCTTAGAAAGGTCAAACTTCCCGAACCGGAAAAGGTGTTTTCGAAATATCCACACCAGTTAAGCGGGGGCCAGAAACAAAGAGTAATGATAGCAATCGCCATGTGCTGCAGACCCTCTTTACTTATTTGTGATGAGCCAACAACTGCGCTCGATGTCACGGTTCAAAAGAATATACTACAGTTAATAAAAGATCTGCAAGAGGAAGAAAAGATGGGTGTCATTTTTATTACACATGACTTGGGGGTGGTAAGCGAAATTGCCGATAACATTGCTGTGATGTATAAAGGTGAGGTAGTTGAAAACAACTCAGTAAAGGAAATTTTTAGCGACCCGCAACACCCGTACACTAAAGGATTGCTTGCCTGCAGGCCAATACTGCATCAAAGGGGACAAAGGTTGCCGACAGTAAGTGATTTTCTTGAGACCACCGACAACAGACGACAAACGATAGTAAAACAACACACCCCTTATGCTGCTACCATGGTCAGTCGTCAATCGTCCATGGCCCTCCTTTCAGTTAAAAATCTTTCTGTCTGGTTTCCTGTAAAAAAGAATTTATTAGGCAAATCACTATCCTTCACCAAAGCTGTTGATGGAGTAAGCTTCGAAGTCAAAAAGGGTGAAACGCTGGGATTAGTGGGTGAAAGCGGTTGTGGTAAGACAACTTTGGGCAGGACTTTGCTCAGGCTTATTGACCCAACATACGGTGAGATCATTTATAATGGAATGGATCTTACAAAAAAACCAATAAGCGAAATCACACACCTGCGAAAAGATATACAGCTTATTTTTCAAGATCCTTATTCATCATTAAATCCCCGGTTGACGATTGGTGCCGCAATTACCGAACCGCTGAAAGTGCATGGGCTATATAGAAATGAAAAACAACGCAAAGAAAAAGTGATGGACCTGCTTGAAAAAGTGGACCTCGATGGAAGGCATTTTAACAGGTATCCGCATGAATTCAGTGGCGGTCAGCGCCAACGAATTGTTATTGCGAGAGCGTTGGCTTTAAATCCTTCTTTTATTATTTGTGACGAGCCAGTATCGGCGTTGGATGTAAGCGTCCAGGCCCAGGTACTTAACTTGCTAAATGATATTAAGAAAGAATTCCGGTTTACCACAATTTTTATCTCCCACGACCTTTCGGTTGTTCGTTATATAAGCGATCGCATCATGGTAATGCACAACGGAAAAATTGTTGAAACCGGGAATGCGGATGAAGTCTATTTTCACCCGAAAAATGAATACACTAAAAATCTTGTTGCTTCAATTCCAGGGAAAGATATTAATTACTCCATATAGCGAAGGGATGTGTCAGCATAATCCGGTCTTTCATTGTAAAACATCTTTGCACTCTTTCTTTTGGAATAAAGGATCTTCTTTAACTGTTTTTCCATTTGCTCCCTGACTGGTGTTTCTTCTTTGATCTTGGTGTCAGTAAATTCAGTAAATACTATTTTATCTCTGTACGGAGAAAAGTTCCACCCCGGCGTAATGGAAGTATACTGCACATCATCTTCCTCCGCGTCGTCGTCGTCGGAATTTAATTGATTGTCATCCTGTGACAGTAGTCCCACCGTTGCCAATTTCCAATACGTATCATCCTTTTTGGTTTTATACTTGTAGAAAAAAACGAAGCCTTGCTTATTCTTAACCGTGGCAGGCAGGCTATCAATAAATACAAGCGAATCTGGCTTATTGGAATAGGAAGATGAAAACAACTTACTTTTAGCGAAGTCCCGTTGACTTTTATACCCCGATGGAAATTTATCAAGCATTTTTAATGTTCTCATATCCGTGAACAATTCATATCTGTACTCATCAAGCTTTGCAAAATATATCAGCATGGTATCGTTCACCGGGATTTTATGCTGTAAAAGAAGATAAACAGTATTGTATTTTAATCTTTTGTCCATTGATGACAACATACGCTGCATCAGGTCATTGACCGCGGGATTCAGGTCTCTAAATGGCAATAATAATGTGGCATAGGTTATAAGGTCAGCATTTCCCTGGTCTCCTTCATTACGACGATAAACATTCGCTGGCCCGGCTTCCGCTTTTTCACTTTCTGCTTTTTCAATTGCCGATTTTTTTTCTTCAATAAATTGTTTCTTTAATTCCTGCTTTGCTTCAATTAAAAACTTACTGAAATAAATTTCATACTCCTTTGCCTTTACAAGATTACTATCAACCATCCTGCAAAGCAGGCGCATGATAGGTTTTTTATAATCCTCAAGTGTCATTAATGGCAATAACCCGGGAAGAATTGTCCTTGTTAATTTCAGGGAATCATAAAGTTCGTCCATAAAGCCGCCGTTAGCATATCCATCACTGTATTTTTCTTCGTTAAGAGCAGACAGAGGCGGGTAAATTGTAGGCAGCCTGTTATAAGAATTATCCTTATCCAGTACCGGTGGTTCATTTGTAATAATATCCCTGAACAGATCAAAAGCATACTGTGTTTTATGCTTTAGCAAGGCCTCCAACGCTGTATGCTGTAATTGTAAAGTATCACCGGCTTCATAATAAATATTTTTTAAAAGATCAGCGCTCGCCTTCACGGGTATAGCCCCAAGTTTATTAATAAATGAAATTTTTCTTTCCAGGTACTTTTTTTCACTCCATTTAAATGAATGAATCGCTTTGGTCAAAAGAGGAAGATCCGTTGAATCAAGGTCTATTTCCCAAACTGAATTAATTGCTTTTTTCCTCATAGTACTATCCGCCCCAAAAAAATCATCAAAAAATATTTTTGACTTCTTCGTGTAAGGGTTTACGATTTGTAACGTATCGGCAGGAATGAAATTTTCAAAAAAGCTTTTAATAAAGGTAGATGCCTGAGAAAGCGTATCGGTTTGGGTTATTAAACGGAAGGTAAGCCCGTCCCTGTAGAAGACCTTTGTCAGAATTGCACGACTACTATTGGTATCCGAAAGCAATTTTTCAACCACCTTCATCCCATTCGGCAAAACCGATTTTTTATCGCTGCGAACGATCCATGTTGTATCATAACCTGGTAAGAACTTATGCCTGTTTTTATTGAACTTTACGCTGTCAGTGTACTCATACTTCGATGTACGTGCAAAACTGATGAACACGGCTTCGCCAGTCGTGTCATTTTTTACAAGTCTTGTTTTGTAATCATCTTTCTCAAACCCTTCGTAATAACTATCACCGTCGTCATCACCAGTCACATACGTAGCCTCATCCGGCAATTCAATTCTATTTTCTTTCTCTTCCGGGAACCAGCTTGTTGCCACAGAAAAATACATGGCAGTATCTTTTCTTTGCTTTATTTCTTTGTAGGCGAACGGTATAAACTCAAATGAATTAAAGAATCTTTCTGCGGCCCCATTATTATTTTTTCCATGGGCAATAAGTGTATAATAATGCGGCCCCTGAATTATGAAACGGGTATAAAGGGTCGAACCATCCTTATGCCTGTACTTGCCGTCAAGGGCGGGATAACCTTTGTAAACATGCTGCTGCCGGCTGATACTTTTTTCAATAAAATCTGCTGAGCCAAAACTTTCATCCATTAACGCCAGGTCAAAGGTGTCTTCCTCGGCAAACCTGTAATTATGGATATCAGTTCTTATAACTGAAAAATGTTGCCCCGCTGTTTTATCCTCCGCATCGTATTGCACATTATCGCCAAATGATTCATGTGGTTGCTGAGGAAAATCGACTGAAAAGGAGCCATAAGCAGGCTGAAATTTTTTCCATCCTCCATTCTTGACCTCCTTTAAGTGAATACTACTGAAAAACTTCTTTGCTTCATCGCCGGTTTGTATGTAATCACCGTTACCCCCGGTTTTAAAAAAAATAACCTCGAACGGCGTGATAAAAATATTATAGCGATGATAGTCGCCTCTTCTTGTGCGACTGGTAATGTCGTATCCTTTATAACCGTTGCGGGAGATGCCTGTTTTAGTTAAGATTTTTCCCGGCACATTCTCATACAACAAACTGTCAATCTTTCTTGCCACCACATTTTGATTATGGCCCCAAAAAAGGCTGTTTGTTTTTACTCTTGTCACCATGTAAAAACTGCCGTTAGCCATATCAGCATATTGTTGCTGATCAAACAGGAAATTTTCACCAAAGCGGTAAAATTTTCCGGGAATATCAACTTTGTAAAACCCATCCTCAGCATGTTGAGTACCAAAAACCACAGGCACTCTTACTTTTTCAACGTTGTCTTTTTGCTTGTGATCTCTTGAACTCATATAAATCGGCCGAAGCTTGTACCCTTTCCTTCTTAGTATCTCAATCACGCCTCTTTCGCCGGGAAGATGCGCTGCGCCTACTCCCACAAACAAGGAGGATCTTCTTAATATGGAATCAATTGAATGGGCCTGGATCTCATTTCTCCTATATAAAAATTTCTCATCAAATGCATCCGACTGACTGCTTAATTTGTTAATCGAATCCAACTGATCAAGATTGCCAGATCGATAAGCTTCCTGTAATTTGGCAGGAGAATACTCTTCGTCAAAATCAAAACTTTTATCCTTTCTGTTTTTTTCTTTGGCCGCATCACGAAATGCTTCGCTCATCAAGCGCATACTTTCTTCATATCGTTCTACGCCTGCAACCTTCTTTCCCAGTTTTTTCCCTGTCTGATAAATGTAAAGATCGAGATAAGTATCTTCTTCAAAATCGCTGGTATAGTCTGAAAGCGTACGATAGAGAAGGTTATTGATCATCGATGGTTTGGTAAACATTGCCATTTCCAGCTTCTTTTCATATTTACCAATACGCAACGTTCTGATATTTAGAAAATCATTAGGCATGTCGCCTGAGCCGACAGCATAATCATATTGAAAAGAACCCAAATCAAAATTACTCATGTCTTCCTGCCAGGTTTCAGGATTGGTTTCGAGTGCTACCACTTCAGAGTTTCTGATCGCGAGATAAAAGGAATCGGAAAGATTAAATGCAATTTTGCTGCTGACATGCATGGTGCCAAACAAATAAGAGGGCTTTTTTAACCCGTTGCCACTGATCTCCCAAAAAAGGCTTGGATACTTTTTTATTTTGGATTTTACCTGGCTCTGTGCTAAAAAACAAAAAACTAAGGCCACTATAAGGACAAAGTATCGCTTCATAAAGTAGATGACAGTCGGGTTTTTAATATTCATAAGATGCTTAACACATTCGAATACATAAAAATAATCAAATCCTGCGGGGGAGTATTGGCTGCCCTAAAGAATGTGAAAAATTATTAATAACTGAGAGCCCAAATCCTTTACCTTTGCCCACTTTAAAACTGAGTGACCCGCCCGGCGCCGTAAGGCCGGATGGGAATCTAACCACCCTTCCCCGGATTGCTTGCCTCCCGGACAGTCACCAGTAAATTATAAACACAGTCCCAGACTCCCGATCACAATCGGGGTAATGCTGTTGAAATCTTAATCGAGACCCGACTAAAAGCTCGATCAGGGATCGGAACGATGAATGGGTACTTCGGCAAGCGCAGGATAAACTTGCTGGAAAGATGCCCGGAGATTCAAAAGCTGGCAAACAAAAAAAACAAATTAAGCCCATGAAGCTATCGCAATTTCGTTTCGACCTTCCCTTAAACCTTATTGCTCAGAATCCGGCCAAAAGACGTGAAGATGCCCGAATGATGGTGGTGCACCGCCACACGGGACAAATTGAGAACAAACATTTCCGGGACATCATGGACTATTTTGATGATAAAGATGTGTTTGTGGTAAATAACACCAAAGTATTTCCCGCAAGAATGTATGGCCGTAAAGAAAAGACCGGGGCCAAGATCGAAGTTTTTCTGCTGCGTGAATTGAACAAGCCCAACCGTCTTTGGGATGTGATCGTGGATCCCGCAAGAAAAATTCGTGTGGGTAACAAACTTTATTTTGGCGACAATGAAGAATTAGTAGCCGAAGTGATCGATAACACAACAAGCCGTGGCAGAACGATCCGTTTTCTTTGGGAAGATTCCGAAGAATCTTTTCGTGGTATGCTTGAAAGACTTGGTGAAACACCTCTTCCAAAATATATTAAGCGTAAACCCGATGAAGAAGATAAAGAACGGTATCAAACCGTTTATGCAAAACATGAAGGCGCTGTAGCTGCTCCGACTGCCGGGTTGCATTTCAGTCGTGAACTGATCAAGCGTCTTGAAATAAAAGGAATCCGCTTTGCAGAAGTTACGTTGCATACCGGCCTCGGAACTTTCAGACCGATCGAAGTCGAAGACCTGAGCAAACATAAAATGGATGCTGAATACTATCGCATAGATGAGGAAGCATGTAAAATTGTGAACCGTGCGAAAGAATATGGACATCGTATCTGCTCAGTCGGCACTACGACAATGAGAGCCGTTGAGTCATCTTTTACTGCTCAAAAATTATTGAAACCTTCTGAAGGTTGGACGAACATGTTTATCCATCCGCCTTATGAATTTAATATTGCCGATGCGCTGGTGACTAATTTTCATTTGCCAAAAACCAGTTTACTTATCATGACTTGTGCTTTTGCGGGATATGACCTGATTATGGAAGCATATAAAAAAGCTATTAAGGACAAATATCGTTTCTTCAGTTATGGCGATGCACTGTTGGTTGTATAGAACCACGATTTATCGGATTACAAAGCCTGCCTGGCGGCAGGCAGGGATTGAGAGGAAATATTGAAGCTCCCGCCATGGGGGCTTTTTATTTGGATTGAATTTTGTGTAATTCATCTTTAACTGCATCATCCTGATACCGAACTCTTAACTATCCGCTAACAGCATTATTTCGTAACTTGAAAAGGAACGAGGAGAGGATTATGAAAAAGATACTATTATTAGCCGCATTATTTGCAACCGGGTTCACCGTAACGGCCCAGGTCAGGGTTTCAAGACATGCAAAAAGCCAGAAAGAGATCTTAAATGATCAGTACGCCAGTGGTATGTTCAAAAGCGCTGACGGAACTATTATAGATGTAGAGAATGAAAATGTACAGGCGTACTTTAATATTCTTGATTGGCTCGAAGGCAGAGTTGCCGGTTTGCAGGTTTTCATTTCAAGAAATGGCACGAGGGTTCCGGTTATTCGTGGTTCAGTGGCCACCATTTATGTGGATGAAATGCGGTTGGATGCCGGTTTCCTGAACTCGCTATCTGTAAATGATATTGCAATGATCAAAGTGATCAAAGGCCCGTTTGCCGGAGCTATCGGTAATGGCGGTGGGGGTACGATAGCTATCTATACTTTCAGAGGTGAGGATGAGGAAGAAGAAGATTAAGGTTGAGATTACGTTCTATCCTCAATTTCAATCTTAGCCTCAACCTAATCTAAGCCAAACATTCCCTTATTCAATTGCTGAAGAATTTGCGTTTTGTGTTTTGCTGAAACAAGCAAAGAAATATTATGGGGACTACCGCCATAAGACACCATCCGGACAGGAATATTTACGATAGAACCAAATAATTTTTTGATCATATCTCTTGTCTGCGAAATTTCATTACCCACCACTGAAATGATCGCCTGATCCCTATCCACTTCAATTGTACCAAATGGTTCCAGCTCTTTTAAAATTTCTCTTAATTGAGTTGTGTTGTCTATCGTCAAGGAAACTGCTACTTCGGACGTCGTGATCATATCGATGGGGGTACGATACTTTTCAAACACTTCGAATATTTTTCTTAGAAAACCATAAGCCAACAACATCCGGCTGCTCTTGATGCGGATTGCAGTAATATTATCTTTTGCAGCGACAGCCTTTACTCCTACCGATTCTGCTATTTCCGAGATCGTTGTTCCCTTTGCTGCGGGTTGCATAGTGTTTAACAACTTAACCGGTACTTTATAAGTTTGCGCAGGCCATATAGAGGCTGGGTGCAGGATCTTTGCGCCGAAATAGGCAAGCTCTGCCGCTTCCTCGAAACTCAACTGCTCAACCGGTACGGTTGTCTTTACAATTCGCGGATCATTATTATGCATACCATCAATATCAGTCCATATTTCGCACACACTTGCATTAAGGGCTGCCGCGATCAATGAGGCCGTGTAATCACTTCCCCCACGTTTCAGGTTGTCCACTTCACCCCTTGCATTGCGACAAATATATCCCTGGGTAATAAAAAGCTTTTTTGTTTTATGCTGCTTTAGCAGTTGCGATAGTTTGATCTTGATACTCCCAATTTGCGGTTCATCATAACTATCGATGCTCATAAATTCAAGCGCTGGTAATAATTCATGATCAACTCCGCTTTCTTCCAGGTAAACACAGAATAATTTTGTTGAAAGTAATTCACCCTGCGCAAGAATATCTTTGCTCAATGCTTCACTAAAAGAGATTTTCAGAATAATATTAAGAAATTCGAAATGTTCATCGATGACAGCTTTCGCTTTCTCCAGTAGTTCAGGCTTCTTTACCAGTTTCGAAACAAAATCATTGTAATGGGATTCAAGTTTTGCGATCTCCTGCTTGGCCAATGTTCTTTCGCCTTTTGCGATATATCCGGCGATGGTGACCAACGCGTTGGTAGTTCCACTCAATGCACTTAATACAACAATTGTCGGTTCATCGCTTGCAGTTATAAGTTCTGCCACCTGGAACATTCGCTCCGGTCTTCCTACAGACGTACCGCCAAACTTCATTACTTTCATAAATAGCCCGGTAAAAATTTTGAGTGTGCAAAGATAGGCTTAGAGAAGGATTAACAATTGTTAGATATGTAATTTATATAGTGTCTCAGTTTGAAATTGAAATAAAACCACGGTGACACAGTGACAGCAAGTTACACGGGATAATCTCTGTGTTTCTCTGTGAACTCAGTCTTTCTGTGGTTAGAAAAGAAATTGAGACACTGCCTTAATTAGGTAGTGTTTTCAGTTTCAGCGTGTCTGAGTTCAAAGGGCAATGACAGACCGCTGAGATTATAGAGAAAGGCAATAGCCATTAAGGAGAGACACTTAAGAACTAATTGGCGATGTTTTTAATAAACACGGGCGTAAGCTGATTGGTAATATCATAAAGGTTTATACCGGTCGCCGTCCAACAGATCAGCAGGTTATCATAAGGTATCACATCAATAAAACCTGGCCCCGCTACCGTTGATTTTTCTATGGGGAAATAAGCATCTTTGATATCATATACTTTAAGACCTTCATTTGCATTACAAACATACAGCGCTGAATCAGCCATGCCTAATCCGATTGGTTCATTAAGCGGTATAAGCTTCGTAAGCACAGGGGCACTTAAATTCCTAACGTCATAAACATACAAGCCGCTTGTTGCAGGGCCACAAAATGTGCTTCCTTTTAACGTAGAGTAAGAAACGCTATCGTTGGCAACAACGGGATCACAGCTTCTTCCATGTTTTGCTTCACCAATTAACTTAGGTGCAGAAGGCTGTTCGAGAGAATAAATATACAATCCTGTTTTCGAACCGATGAATAAGCGGTTTTTGTATGGGTAAAGTGTTTCCATATCAAAGTTTAACGGGCTCTCATTTACTTTGGAAGGCAGGGATGGGTTTGAAATATCGATCGTATATAAAAAATGACTGCTCACTGCATATACATAATTCCCAATAATGGTAAACTTAGATAAAGAACCTCCCTTACCGGTCGAAAGATTTGCTGATGCATCACCAGTTTTTTCACAGCTAAGAAGAACGAGGCTCCAAAAAATATTATTGAGATATTTTAGCTTCGTCATAGTCAGAATGATTTATAACATTGTTGGGTAACTGAATCCATTTGCCATGCTACTACAAAATTTCCGTAATCAGGACATTCATAAAATCCCGGGCCGGGTGGCTGTGCAATGGGAGAATAATATCTGTATTCTGTAAATACGCCTTTCGCTCTGCTAAATTCACGTATATGACTCAGGTCGGAAAAATCAATTACTACAAGATCATCATAACTATTGGTATAAAGCTTATCGCCCTTTATTGAAATTTGAGAACAACCATTTACATTAATAAACCCGACCCGATGCGCATCAGATGATATTGAGTTGTCAATTACATGGATACCATATCCTGTTTCTACCTGGAAAATATAATTTTGAAAAGCATAAATATTTCCGCCTGAGACAACTTGCCTGGGAGAAGATGTAAAAGAAATTGTTTTCGCTGTTGATTCAACACCATAAACAGGTTTATAACCCCATACTTTCACAGGCGGAGCAGGTGGAGAATAGCCGTCACCATCGTTTGGAGCCGAACCCCGATATTTCCAACACGAAAAATGAATAGTGGATAGGAGAATAAGCAACAACGGGGATTTGCAGTGCATAGTTATGGTTTTAAAAACCTGAAGCAATCCCGTGATTGACTACTAAAGAAATTCGAGGTTTAATTTTTCTGCTAAAAATTTTAAATCCTCAACAACAGGCTTCAACAATGGAATCCCATTCTTCACTCTTTCTTCTTCCATTTCCCTTTCCGGATCCCCGGGTATTAACACCTTGTCTTCACCCTTAACTGCTTTAGCACTGCGAAATCGTCTTATCCATTTATCCATATGCCTTTTAAACTCATCAGCCGGACGAAAGGCATCAATTCTCATGGCACCGAAGAAATGGCCAATACCTTTTCCGGGTTGTTCATCAGGCATAGGAACATAAGCAGGAAACGGCGGAACCCATGGACCATAATTAGCACCGCTTAATACAGCCGAAAAAATATCCACAATAGCACCGAGTGCATAACCTTTATGACTGCCATGTTCCCTATCGCCACCTAATGGTAACAATGCACCGCCTGCTTTTAATTCGTGAGGATCAGTTGATGCTTTCCCTTCTTTAGTTTGTATCCAACCCAGTGGTGCCACGCCACCTTTACGTTGCAAAATTTCAAGCTTACCGTTAGCAGCAGTCGTTGTGGCAAGGTCCGCAACAAATGGTGGCTCTTCGCCAGCAGGGATCACAACACAAATTGGGTTTGTGCCCAATAATCTTTCAACAGAAAATGTTGGCGATACCAATGGACTTGCATTTGTAAATGCAATGCCGATCATGTCATGCTGCAAAGCCATCATCGCATGATATGCTGCAATGCCGAAATGATTACTGTTTTGCACACTTACCCAACCCGTACCTACATTATTTGCTTTATCGATCGCAATCTGCATTGCATAAGGGGCAACAACTAGACCCAAACCGCTATCACCATCAACAACAGCTGTTGACGGAGTTCCATGAACGATCTTTAAAGAAGGGTTTGTATTTATTCTTTTTACTTCCCACAATCTTACGTATCCACTTAGTCTTGCTACGCCATGTGAATCGATGCCACGCAGGTCAGCAGATAAAAGAACTTTTGCTGACGTAGCGGCATGATCTTCACTACAACCGATCTTTTGAAGAATTGCTTTCGTAAAACCAAAAAGTTGCTGATAAGAATATTTTTGTTCGGACATGCGGCAAAGAAACGATAAAGTACTCAAATGAACTGTGGCTTCAAGTCGAATAGAACTACTCAACGGAGAAGTCAAGATAGTAATCCGGAGCAAACCAACGAACTTGAATAGTCGAAAGTAGCATGGTACAATTTTTTTACAATAATTATCCGTGTTTATCCCTTAAATTTATGCTTGTACATATGAAATTCGGTTCGGATTTTGTTATAAGCTTTTGCTATTGGGACATAATTTGCTTAGCTACCATTAACACTACCTAGCCTTTTATGAAAAAATCGAGAATGCTGATTGCTGTTTTGATAACAGCTTTATCGTTATCTGGACAGGTTGGAAGTGAATTGTATCGTCCGGCTTTTCATTATACTCCAAGACAAAATTGGATGAATGACCCCAATGGACTTGTTTATTATAATGGAAAGTACCACTTGTTTTATCAGCACAATCCCTCCGGAATTGAACCAAACAACATAAGTTGGGGACATGCCGTAAGCACAGATCTGGTTAATTGGGAGGAAAAGCCTATTGCCATTCCTGCACAAAATGGCGTGATGGCTTACTCGGGAAGTGTAGTAGTGGATTGGAATAATACCAGTGGTTTCGGAATAAATGGCCAACCTCCTTTAGTAGCAATTTATACTGGCAAATCAAACGTAGAGGATCAGAGAATTGCCTATAGCAATGATGAAGGACTAACATGGACAAATTATAGCCAGAATCCAGTTCTTGAAATGAATAACAATCAATTTCGTGACCCGAAAGTGATATGGCATCAGGAAAGTCAACAATGGATAATGGTCGTATCGGTACCTGCCTATCAGGGACTTCTTTTCTATGGTTCAACAAACCTTAAGAATTGGACAAAACTTACCGGGTTTGGATCTGTCGGAAATGTAGCGGCTGCCTGGGAATGTCCTGATTTTTTTAAGCTGGCGGTTGACAATGATTCAAATAAAATGAAATGGGTTTTGGTGCACAGCGTGAGAACTGCACAATACTTCATTGGAAATTTTGATGGTCAGAATTTTTCCTGGCAAAATCCAGCACCGGCCGGCATTCTGATTGATGACTTTGAAGGTATTAATTATGGCAACTGGACAACTATAGGAACTGCATTCGGTGCGGGTCCTGCAGCTGGTACTGGAACATTTTCAGGTTATTTAGGAAATAGGCTGATCGTTTCCGGAAATGAATCACAAGGAAAGTTAGTTTCTGCCGACTTCACTATCCAAAAAAATTATATAAGCTTCCTTATTGGAGGTGGTTATTATCCCGGAAAAGCATATATCAAACTTGTAGTGAACGGTCAAACAGTAAGAACAAGTACCGGGATGTATGAAGATATACTAAAATGGAGAAATTGGGACGTATCAGCGTTCGTTGGAAAGTCTGCGCGTATTGAAATTGTAGATTCAATGACAAGCGTTAGCTGGGGCTGGGGCCATATTAACATCGATCACATTATTCAATCCGATATTGCATATGATAGTCCCAATTATGGCCAGGTAGATTACGGGAAAGATTTTTATGCTTTGCAATCATTTTCTGATATTCCTGCCCTGGATGGAAGAAGAATTTGGTTGGCCTGGCTTAATAACTGGAATTATGCAACAAAATTACCTACAAGCCCGTGGAAAGGGATGATGAGTATCCCAAGAGAAATAAAATTGGTAACGCGTAACGGGCAAATAAAGTTGATACAAGAGCCAGTTGAAGAATTAAAAATTCTTCGCAAGGATACTTTAAGTTATAGAAATACAAATTTAAGTGTCGTCAACAGTGAAACAAAAAATTTTGCTTTCAGACGATTTGAGCTAAAAGCTAAAATAGCATTCGCAAACAAGAAAGGATTTTCTTTAAAGTTCAAAAAAAATGGATCGCAATATTCCCAATTCATATTTGATTTTGTCAATAATGAAATTCTTTTTAAACGTGAAAGCCCCTCGGCTGTATTAACCAATGAAGAATACTTTGCTCAATTGCAAGTTGCCCCGCTGGTTGTTGATAATGGCTATGTCGATCTTCACCTGTTCGTTGACAATTCCAGCGCAGAACTTTTTAGTGCGGGTGGACAGATTGTAATGAGTAATCAAATCTTTCCCGATAGTACAAGCAATGAAATTGAATTAACATCTATTGGGCAGGATATGTTAGTTGAAGAATTTGATATCTGGAATTTTGAAAAACAAAGTTTATTGCCCGTCGATACGACAGATACAACCGATACAACCGATACAATAGATCCGATAGATCCGATAGATACAACAGGTACAACAAATGAGACAAGATTATTCCGGGTTTATCCAAATCCAGTAACGAATAGCACGGGAATAACAATAAAAATAAAAAATGATGTGGTGGGAAAGATTGTATTTAAATTATTTGATGTCAACGGAAGGCTAATTTCAGAATTCCAACCTACTTCTAATTCAATTATAATTCCGCGAAATAAGCTTACCACCGGTAATGGCATGTTTTTTCTAAGGGGATCGACCGGACAGTTTACTATAACGGAAAAATTGCTGATATTGTCAGATTGATGAAATTTCGCCGTACAGAAAAGAATTACTGAAGCACAAGTGCACACCGCAACAGGCACAAGGTAACACTGCCGCTTACTACATAAAATAAAAAAGATTGCCCGAACCAGAAGAACTGAATTTCAACAGTATTTGATTCACTAACCCGCGAGGCGAATTACACCATCGCAAGCTGCATCTTCTCAGGATTCCAGTTAATAATTTTTTTCTGAAAATAACTGTCGTTTGCCGCAAGACATGGAGCTGCCGCGCGAAATCCAACAATCGGATCTTCGATAACAGGTTTATTATTTCTTACTCCTTCAAAGAAATTGGTGAAATGTTCCAGATGATCGTCACTACCAGCCGGCGCGGAGTACTGCACTGACTGTTTTTTTATACTTTTTTTATCATCAGCAGACCATTTCTCATCATATCTTTTTTTCAGTTCATCCTGCATCGCTTGCGGATAAGTAAATAGTGAATCCCAACCGTCAATGCCTGGAGCTTTTGGCATCAGGCTGTAAGCAATGCGAACACCATCCCAACTTTTTTCCATTGCTCCTTCACTGCCGATGTAGCGAACCACACTGCGATCCCCACCACCACTGATAAAATTTACACGAAGCATTGTTTGAAATGCCGGATGTTCCTTTGTTTCCGGATAATCCATGATGGCTACCATAACATCAGGTACGTCACGACCATCTTTCCAATAGGCTAACTGCCCCGCTGAAATGATCTTGTTTGGTCCCATTGAACCTGTGATATAATGTATGCCGGTAAGTAAATGAACAAACAGGTCACCCGACATACCTGTACCAAAATCTTTATAGTTGCGCCACCAGAAAAACTTTTTCGCATCATATTTTGGTTTAGGGTTCATTAATGAAACATACCTATCCCAATCTACTGTCTGCGGCGATTCGTCTGTTGGAAAAGTATATTGCCATGCGCCAATTGCGCTTTGACGGTCATACGTCGCTTCAATACAGTTTAGTTTTCCAATCTCACCTGCCCGGAAAAGCTCTCTTGCTTTTGCAAAGCTGGCGCCGCTTATTCCCTGGCTGCCTACCTGCATTGTCTTTCCGGATTTTTTCCATGCATTGATCACTTCCTGTCCCTGGCTGAGTTTATGCACCATTGGCTTTTCACAATACACATGCTTGCCTTTATTAAGGGCATCAATACAAATTCGTGAATGCCAGTTATCGCTTGTAGCAACAATAACTGCATCAATATCTTTTTTCTCAAGTATCTCCCTGTAATCTCTTGTTGTATATAAATCTTTACCATACTTTTCTTTCATCCGTGTCAAACGACCGGTATACAGATCACAAGCTGCAGCAAGTTCAACCCCTGGAACTTTCAAAGCTGTATCGAGATCATTATGCCCCATAATGCCGGTACCGATCACTGCGATCCTTACTTTATCGTTGGATGAAATTTTCTTTTCCCAGGGAATTATTCTTTTTTCATAATTCTCTTCTGCAAGTAGTTTTGAAACACTGGCACTGCCCAATAATAAAGCAGTGCTGCTGAGATTTTGTAAGAATTTCCGGCGTGATGACATGGCAATTTTTTTTGAATTAATGCCTACAAGTTAAGGAAAGATGTAAAATAAACTGCTACTATATGACATCAACCCAACTACATTTCTTAAGATGGAGATCAACATCCCCTCTCCTTCAGGAGAGGGGCAGCGGATTTTTCAATTACCAGTGTTGTGATGGGGTGAGGTAAAATAATAATGCCTCCATTTCCGGAGGCATTACATTTCATAGTTCGATCGCTTGATCAGAACGGAAGATCGTCAACCGGTTCAGCAATATCGTTGGCTGATGGTACCGATGTTGCCGGAGCAGATGCAGATGGAATAGCGCCGCTATTATCGCCCCTTCCCCCCAATAACTGGATCTCACGAACTCTCAACGAAAGAGACGAACCGGGTGTACCGTCATTCCGTTGAAATGAACGGGCTTCCGGAGTTCCTTCCACATATACCTGCTTACCTTTTGTGAGATAAGGTGAGATGGCAGTTTTATCGGTCCAATAAGCACAGTCAACCCAGGTTGTTTTTTCCTGGTTGTTGCCTTGTGAATCCCGATATTTTTCTGTGTGTGCAACGGTAAAGTTGATAACATTTTTACCATTAACTGTGTTAACCACGCAATCCTTGCCGAGGTTTCCGATTACTTGTAACTTAATCATAGTGCTCAAAATTTAAACGTACATAATTATTTAACGCATGCAATTTACGTTCCCCCTATTTGCTGACAATGCTACTTTCCGGTAATTTTTTGTGATTTTTCGGCGATCGTTCTGTGTTTTACACATCTGGTGGATAATCGGTGTATTAAAAATTGTTCACTTCATTGGTCGCTCATGATTGTTCTTATTCTTTAACGGCTCGCGCTTCCTTAAAGAAAACATTAAACAACAGAACTTTGTTCTTCCACTTCGATTGTAAAAAAGTCCAATAAAATAGAAAATGATTGACCTAAGTCTCTCCGCCTAAGGCGGAGGACAGGGGGTTATTCAGTCCTTGCGCTGGCTGCATCAATTATTCTTCCGAAAAAAATCGCACTGATAAAAGGCCCCTTCCTCCTTCTCCTTCCCCGAAGGGAAAGGAGCGGCGCTGCAGAATAAATCCAAACTATTTGTCCATCCAATTCATCTAAGTATAAATTCCAAGCAATAAAAGAATGTCGGGTCCAGGTTCCTCCGCCGCGGCGGAGACAGGGGGTTACTCCGTCCTCGCACTCGCCGCATCAATTATTCTTCCGAAAAAAATCGCATTCATAAAAGGCCCCTTCCTCTTATCCCTCCCCAAAAGGGAGGGAGGCCAGGCTTCCGTCTGGCTAATCATCTTCCGTAATTAAGCATTTCAACTAAAAAAGTTCGATCAAGTAAAGAATAATAGATCTAAGTCTCCCCTTTAGGGGGACAGGGGGTTACTCCGTCCTCGCACTCGCCGCATCAATTATTCTTCCGAAAAAAATCGCATTCATAAAAAGTTTACTGCCGCCAAGCCAGAATGCACGGAAGTTTGGATTGTCTGCAATATTTATTACTCTTCCACTCCCAACCGTATTTACAATTACTGCTGCAGAATTTTTTATTGCATCCATGTTTTCCCTGCTTGCCCAACCGCTTTGTAACGGCTTGTTGCCATAATAAAATGGAGTGGCATAAGGATTTTTACTTTTCTCCATAAAAACTTTGTTGCCTTTAAATAAGCTTATCGTTCTTTGATTGTAACCATAGCTAAGAGGATGAGCGGGATCGATATCGGCACCAAAGATGGCACCGTTCATTTGCTGAGCACCTTCAACTTCTACACGGTCGGTGTAGGAAAGTTTTTGCGTACTGTCAGTTGCTGACCTCACTCTTTTGAATTTAATGTCACTGATACCATTTTGCGCCGACCAGTTTATAGCCTCTTCGGTTAATATTAACAGACCACCTGCCTGGACCCATGTTTTTAACTTGTCTTTATTCAAGTCGGGGTAAGTACCCCCAACCATAATTATTGTATTGTATTTGCTCAGGTCAACGCGATTGAAAACAGGGATCTCAAGATGAGTTGCAGGAATATTCATTCGCTGATCAAGCAAATGCCATATTTCGCCGGCATCCGTTGCATTTACTCCCGGTCCAACGATCATTGCAACTGACGGTTTTGTGAGAGATGCAAACCTGTTGCTGCCAAGATCACTTCCGGAACTTACATTACCTGTTGTCAATGCATAAACTTTTAGCCGATATTTTTCTGTCAACGCATTCACTTTAGCTGCTACTTTTTCCACATCATCCTTTTGCATTTTTACGGGAATTAGAATCGTTCCATAATCAAATTTCTTATTGGTTCCCCCGATTTGCATTTCAAAAGTATTTGTCGCCACTTTTACAATAAGTCCTGCATTCAACATTTCATTTACGGCCGCGGGAGCATACAGTTCATCCCATTCAAGCAGGTAAGCATAATCTGATCGTTTGCCAATGACTTCACCTTTAGGGAAATTCAATAATTCGACTTTTGCACCCAGCCCCGTGTTAGTTGTTAGTTCTTTATAGGGTAAACCAAATGCAAGCGGCAGTGTCCATGCGGTGATATCATAAAATAAACTGTCCTTGTATTCGAATGTCTTATCAAAAATTCCTCTTATCAAACTATGCTGTGGTTGGTTAAGAAAGACGATAAATGCAGAACCTTTTTCAAAATCTTTATCATTCCATCCGTCAGGCAATTCATTTATTTCAATCTGGTGGCGCTTTAACATGGTAGCAAACTCAAATGTCTTTGCTTTATCATTTTTATCGCCAAATACATAAGCTTTTGTTGCAAAACCTGCAGCACGATTTGAAGATTGCCTGAAAAAATCTCTTTGATACTCTAGAAATTCTTTCCGTAATGCCTTCGCTCCTTCTAGTGTTGATAGCGCCGTTATAAATTGATTCTTTATTGTAAAAGGAAAACTTAATAACCCATTATTTGTTTGCTGCAGGTGGCCTCTTGATGAAGCTTGTTCAAATAAAATCCCAATGCAACCCTGCACATCAGGATAGGTTGATCCTTTACCATAATAAAAATCATCATAGTTCTCTTTCGTAAAATACATCGAGCCAATGCGATCAAGAAATGCGGCATGAAATTTTCCAAGTTTTGCCGTAAGCTCCTGGTTCTTTGCCGGCGTCAATGGATTTACCCTTGATGGCACGCCGGGTTGAAAAAAGAAGGTCGCATTACTCCCCTGCTCATGATGATCAGTAAGAATATTGGGTTTCCATTTATGAAACCAGGCTAAACGATTTTGACTTTCGACATGCACTGCCGGCAACCAGTCACGATTCAGATCGAACCAGTAATGATTAAAACGACCACCGGGCCACACTTCATTAAATTCTCTTGAGTTTGGATCACTCACTAAGTTTTTACTCTTATGCTGATTGGCCCATGTAGAAAATCGTTGAAGGCCATCAGGGTTAAAGGAGGGATCAAAAAGAATAACGACATTATCGAGCAATTCATCAATTTGTTTTCCCTGTGCGGCGGCTAAATAATATGCGGATAATAAACTTGCATTAGCACCGCTCGGTTCATTACCATGAATAGAATGGCCAATCCAGACAACGATCGGCATGTTATCAATATTAACCGAAGATGATTGTGAAGGATCTGTTAGCTTAACATGTTGTTGTCTTATTTCTTCCAGCCTTTGTTGATTTTTCGGAGAAGTTATAATTAATAAAACCTGCGGACGACCTTCATAAGTAAATCCCATCGTTTCCAGCTTTACTCTATCTGGTGCAGCAGTGGCAATTGCTTTCATGTAATTCACAAGCCGGTCATGCGTGATGTGCCACTCTCCTACTTCATGATAAATGATATCTTTTGGTATAGGAATGGAAG
>JAICGN010000042.1 GCA_025923075.1 Chitinophagaceae bacterium | reverse complement strand
GAACAGCGACTCTGCACAGGCGGTAGCCCGTCAAAACTGTTCTGTAATACCGGTAAGACTGAAATCATTTGAAGCAACAAAACTGGGTGCCGTCAATTCGGTCAATTGGGTAACCGGGGGAGAAGTTGCCAGCAAAGGGTTTGCTATCGAAAGAAGGGTAGGGGACCGGCCCTGGGAGCCAATTGGTTTTGTGAATTCACTGGCACCTGGAGGATACAGCACTTCAGATCTCATCTATGCACATACTGACTATATCAGCCTGAAAGAAGCTATTCAATACAGGTTGAAACTGGTTGGCCTCAATGGCAATTTTGAATATAGTGAGATACGAATCATGAAGAACGAGGCCAGCAATGCCATAACTATTTTCCCGAACCCTACTGCGGACAATGTAAATATTGCTTTCGCGGATCAGAGATCGCTGTATAGTGTCAGGATCTACCATGAGGATGGCAGACTGGTAAACAAATGGCATAATTGCCGGTCGGTCTTAACTATTGCGAATTTGAAGCCCGATATCTATATTATTAAAATAGACGAGCAACTGAGCAAGAAGGTAACTATCTACAAGGCCATTGTGCTGAATAGGAAAGGATGAAAGCAGGGGAAATCCCTGCTTTGCCGGTCTCAGGTGGCAGTTAGTAGATTTCAGGCGGCGTTTTACAAAAGAAATTTGACATGGTTATTTGTATTTCTGAAAACTCTTTCTATTTTAGCGTTCTGATTGAGCAAATCGATCCACCAAATTCTACTCTCCTATTTAAAAAGCCGTTGGTTAACAAAATCCATTTTCGCCTGAACTCTATTGTGTAGCTGCAATGGTGATTGTGTTGTACAATGATCATTTGTGGCACCAAAGATTCTCCAATACTTCTGAATTATCAGTACCATACCCCTATTAAGGCGATCCGAAGCTAAGTCCTTCCTATTTTGAATGCCAGGTTTCCATACCCCTATTGAAGCGAATCAAAGCTAAGTCCCTTCCTATTCTGAATGCCAAGGTTCCAACCTCCTGATGAATCACCACTAACAAGTGGATGAATTAACTCATCATATATACTACCCCGAAAAATAAAGCCGAAGGGTAGTGATTCGTAAACTGTAAAAAACTATTTATTAAAAAAAAGGTCTGTTACAAGCCGACCAAAAAAACCTTGAAGCATGAAAAAGATTTTACTTTCATTAATGACAGTCCTCGCTCTTGGTATTGCAACCAATACCAAAGCACAATGTGACATTGAGTTAAGTAACCTGGTGACTACTGCGGGTATCCCTGAGCAGCTATTGGGGCCTGAACGTTGCAAGTACACGTTCAGTGCGACTTTTGATCTTACAACAAATTCAGGATTTAAGTATGTGTTTTTCCATACCTGGTTTGCGCAGGATTATCCTGCGTTATTCGATTGCGGTACGGGACATACCCCCAACCAGAGCCCTGGAAACGTCACTCAGCTGGGCTCAATAATTTATGCTGCAAACAAATCGATCCTCGACTTTGGATTCATTGGTTTAAAGGAATTTCTTGCCGCGAATAACACACCCGGCGTTAAGTACCCTATAACAGGTTTAATTGCACAGGCTCCGGACTATCCAAATAATGATAATAACATTAACGAAACTGTTGCTTTAAACACTGCTGCAAGTGCATTTGTGACAATAGACGAAAATGATCCTTCCATTTTGCATTTTGAGATTAATGATATCGAGATTGAAATACTTGGTCCATGCAGCGACGGTGGTTTCCCTGCACTCATCACGGATGTCTGGGGTTCAAATGCGACAGGATCTCAGTTAGGAACTTCTAAAAGTAAGATTGGCGCTCAATGTTATGTTTGTGGAGTCCCACAATCATTTAATGATCCTTCTATATCATTGACAAAAATCTGTGGTTCAAGCCCATTTCAATATGATATTGGATTAAGCACAGAAAGTACAACAGATATACATGTTGTTTATAAGCTATATGCTCACGATCCAAGTTTAGGCAATGTTGCTGACCCTAATACTGATCCATTACTATACACTTCTCCAACAATTACTTTGAGCAAGAACGTGCCTCACAACCCTGATCCAATAGACCTTCCAAATCCGTATTGCTGTATTGATCCGTGGGCACAATGGGATTTATATGTACAGGTTACCGGTCAGGAGTTTCAGAATACTGTGTCAACACCTCTTGTAAATTCGACATGTGCAACATTGCCAGTAAATTTAAAAGCATTTAATGCGATTCGTAAGAATGCAAGTATTGTAGAGTTAAAGTGGGAAACCGCACAGGAACAAAGCAGTAAAGGATTCTATGTTGAGCGTAAACTTTCAAATGGCGCATGGCAAATAATTGACTTCGTTGAGACAAAAGCAGTGAATGGTAACAGCAGTTTGCCAATTACCTACGAATTTAGTGATGCCAATAATTCGAAAGGAATCACACAATATAGATTAAGACAATTGGATATAGATGGTAAACAAGCTCTTAGCCAAATTCGTGCTGTTCGTGGTGAAGGTCAGAAAGGCAAAACGATCATCTATCCAAACCCAAGTGGTGATGGTAAAGTGAATATAGTATTTGAAAATGTGAATAGCACTCGTGATGTGTCATTGATGGATGTAAGCGGAAAAACATTAAAACAATGGAAAGGCGTTACTAATAACAACATCCAGATTGATAACCTCAATGCGGGATTCTACTCTGTACGGATCGTAAATAACGAAACAGGTGAACAGACAGTAGAGAAATTCATTGTAAACAAGCGTTAAAGCTCAAGGTTTTAACCAACGGCGGGGGCGGCCGTCGAGCCGCCCCTTTTTTAGAATAGATCAATTTTTTTTGACACTTAAAATTTTCGGTAACTTGAATATATAACTATACCCTTCCGCAATGTCCTTTGAATAAACCTGGACTGGCTTTATCCCCACCAAAAATTTTGACCAGTACGCGCCTGTGATCACTCAACTCCAACACCTGTCAAAAACTCTTCCTGAAAAACCACACGGCATTTTTTAAACAACTTTGATTTAATGCTTCTTTAGCGCTGGCTTTGTTTACATCTGATTCCCTGTAAACTATTTTTTAACATAAATACCTTGAAGCATGAAAAAGATTCTACTTTTATTCTTACTGATCGTATCATCAGTAAGCTTTGTTTTCTCACAAAACCCCTGTGTCCGCGATTACCAAATTAACAATGGCGGTGGTAGTTGCCCGGACCTAAACGGAACGTCTGCGACAGGAACGATAACCTTGTCATTTAACGGGGTAATTGATCCGCTGCTGATACCCACCATTGCCTTTGTCACGGATATCACTGATCCGCTGAACCCTGTATTAGTGGAAGACATCACCTTTGGTACGGGAACATTGCTTAATAACGGCGATGTAAAATATTGTTATTATGTTGGGCCAAATAACAATAACAATCTCGGAGGCAGAAATTCAGTGTTTAGATTTGTCGTTTCTTATAATGGAGCTCCATGTAGTGGTGAGGAAGGAACGCTTCCGGTTTCTTTCCGTGCCTTTACCGCTTCACGCAACAATAGTGTTGTTGCTTTGAAATGGACAACCTCTATGGAAAGCAACAATCGCGGTTTTGAAATTCAGCGACTGATCGGCAATGGAACCTGGGAAACTCTTTCATTTATTGCAAGCCAGGCAAGTGGTGGTAATAGCTCATCTGATCTTACGTATTCTTACACTGATCAGAATTCAACAAAAGGGATCAGCCAGTATCGCATCAGGCAGGTTGACATTGACGGCAGATCCAAATTAAGTGACATCCGCGTCGTTCGTGGCTATGGTCAGAAAGGCAAAACAATTGTTTACCCTAACCCGAGCAGTGACGGTAAAGTGAACATCTTGTTTGATGAGGTGAGTGGTATTCGTGATATTTCATTGACGGATTTGAGTGGCCGTGTCATTAAGCAAATGAAAGGCGTTACAAATAATATTGTTCAGATTGATAACCTGACACCGGGTTTCTACACAATTCGCATTGTGAACACAGAAACAAGTGAGCAGGTAGTGGAAAAGATTATTGTAAACAAGCGTTAAAGCTTCAAGGTTTTAACCAACGGCGGGGGGTGGCCTTCGCGCCACCCCTTTTTATATAAAATATTTTTTAACACTTAAAATTTGTAGTAACTTGAATATATAATTCTACACTTCTTCCACTCTCCATTGAAGAAACCCAGGATTGGCCTTATTTCCACCACCCACTCTGAATAGTAACTTCCTGATTGCCGCCAGTGATCGTATAACTTCAACACCTATCAAGAACTCTTCCTGAAAAGCCAAACGGCATTGTCTCCAAGATTTGATCTGCATGAATCTTCAGCCTGGATTTATCTTATCTGGATCCCTGGTAAATCATTTTTATTAACATTAAATCTTCGTAGTATGAAAAAAATCTTACTTTCTTTTTTAACGCTGTCTGCATTAGTAGTTACTAATAATGCAAAAGCACAATGTGATCTCCAGTTCAGTAACCTGATGGTTACTCCTGTAGGAGAGCCTAATGACTTAGGCAATGGCAAATGTGAGTATGTGTTCAATGCTTCTTTTGACATCACCACCAATTCAGGCTTTAAATACCTTTTTTTTCATTCGTGGTTGCTCGCAGATTATCCAAGCCCGGCAATTTTTAATTGCGGCGGAGCCACGCCGGCGGCAGACCCGGGCACCAATGCCCAGCTAGGTACTGCGATTGATGAAGCAGGCAAGTCTTTTATTGATATTGGTTTTGTGAACCTTAATGATCTTGATTTTCCGACAGGAACGCCCGTTGATGTCACTGCAAATTTTGCCACCATTTATCCCCATGATAATAGTGTCATATTAACTGAGCCATCTAATTCTCCGGGTTTAACCGCGATCATTACCCGAACAAATTCAAACATTTTACATTTTGTGGTAACGAATATCCGGATTGTTATCAATGGTGCATGCGGGGAAGAGGTTATTGTCAAATCAGATATTTGGGGATCTAATTCAAGCGCAAACGATCCGAAAGCACAATGCTATATCTGCGGCTTATACCAGTCAGTTGACGATCCCATTATTTCTCTTATTAAATTTTGCGGTTCGTCTCCCTTCTCTTATGATATTGGCTTATCAACAGAAAGTGCAACAGATTTACATGTTGTTTATAAGCTCTATGCACATGATCCTTCACTGGGTCCTGACCCTCATCCGAGTGACCCATTACTTTTCACATCAGGAACAATTACGTTAAATAATCTCAATCCATATGATCCTGCCGCAATTGCCTTACCGAACCCATATTGTTGTAGTGAGCCCGAGGCACAATGGGACCTCTATGTACAAGTTACAGGTACGGAATTCTTAAACACGATAACCTCACCGATGATTTCAGCAGATTGCGCAACATTGCCTGTCAATCTTAAATCATTCACCGCAGTTCGCAATGGTTCTGGTTATGTGACTTTAAATTGGGAAACGGCGCTGGAAGAAGACAGCAAAGGATTTGATATTCAGCGCAAGCTTCCTGGTGGCGGATGGCAAACACTTGACTTTGTAGCAACAAAAGCGATAAATGGAAACAGCAGCCTGCCGCTTAGCTATGAATTCACCGACCTCAATAATGCAAAAGGGATTTCGCAATACAGGTTAAGGCAACTAGATATAGATGGCAAACAATCATACAGCCAGATACGGGCAGTCCGTAGTGAAGGACAAAAAGGTAAAACAATTGTTTATCCAAATCCAAGCAACGATGGTAAGGTAATTGTAGTGTTTGAAGATAAAGATGGAAGTCGTGATGTATCATTAATGGACATGTACGGACGGATGATGAAACAATGGAAGAGTGTAATGAGTAATACCCTGCAGATAGAAAACCTGGGTACCGGATTTTATACCGTTCGTATTGTTAATACGGAAACTGGCGAGCAGATTGTTGAAAAGATCGTCGTGAAAAAGCGTTAAAGCTTCAAGGTTTTAACCAACGGCGGGGGCGGCTTTCGTGCCGCCCCTTTTTATTTCTATCCAGGATTGCCGATCAGATTTTTTGTCGGGGCAACGGCCTTAATTCAGCTAGGGGATACTTTGGTGCTCCAGGAATGATTAAAATATTCTACACTTTTCCAGGCCGAATCGCACATTTCTACACAAGCAAGACCGGGTTTTTCCGATAATAACTCATTTTAAAACGTCAAAATCTTTTCTGAAAGAGTGGATAGCTTTTTGTACAAGGCACAGAGACGGTTTATTTTTTGTAAATCCTATGTCGGGCAGAATCAATGCCTGGATAACCACATTCATATTATTCATCATTAAAATTTGTCTATGAAAAAGTTTTTACTTTCTCTTTTTCTTGTCAGCGGAGCTTTGTTTTCATTTAATCGACTTAATGCCCAGTGCGACCTTTCGTTCCCGAACCTGGCGAGGGCGTTTTCGACAGATATAACCCCCTTAGGTCCTAACAAATGTCAATATACGATCGATGTATCGTTTGATATTGTTACTAATTCCGGGTTTAAGTATTTATTTTTTCATTCATGGTTGCTGCAGGATTATCCAAATCCGCCGATCTTTGATTGCAGTGGAAATACCCCTGCTGTCGACCCCGGCACAAGTGCTCAACTGGGAACTGCGATTGATGACCCCGGGAAATCATTTAATGATATTGGATTTATAAATCTAAATGATCTCACATTTGCCCCTGATGTACCGGTCAATGTTACTGCTAATATTGCAACTACTTATCCTCATGATCCCAGTGTTGTTTTAAACTCTCCATTGAATTCACCCGGGATGATGGCAACAATAACCAGGCAAGGAAACTCAGATACATTACATTTTGAAATCACTAATTTAAAAGTAATAGTAAATACGCCATGTGGTACTCCTGTAATAATAAAAACAGATATATGGGGTTCTAATTCAAATGCACCTGATCCTAAAGCTCAATGTTATGTCTGTGGAATCGGTCAGTCCTTCGGGGATCCAACAATTGCTCTTCAAAAAGTCTGTGCTGCAGTTCCTTTCCAGTATTCTGTTGCGCTTACTGCAGCAAGCACCGTTGACCTTCATGTGGTTTACCGTCTTTATGCCGATGACCTGGATGGTATAAGAGAACCTGATGGTGATGATTCGCTTTTATTTGTCTCCGATACGATCATCGTAAATTCTACAACTCCATTTAGTTCTGGTTTGCTTGATCTCCCGGGAGACTTTTGTTGCAGCGAACCCTGGTCATTATGGGGCATCTATGTAGAAGTGACTGCGAGGGAATTTGTAAATACGTTGAGTACGCCGGTAGTTGAAGAGGCTTGTGCGGCGTCACCGCTACCTGTGTCATTAAGGTTATTTACTGCGGCACGCAACAATTCGAATGTTCTTTTAAAATGGGAAACAGTAAGTGAACAGAACAGCAGGGGATTTTATGTTGAAAGAAATCTTGGCAATAATATTTGGCAGACCCTGGGATTTGTTGAAACGAAAGCGGCGAATGGTAGCAGTAACTCTCTGCTGAAATATGACTTTTCAGATCTTAACAATGCAAAAGGCATAAGCCAGTACCGATTAAGACAAGTTGATATTGACGGCAAGCATGCTTACAGCCCAATACGTGCAGTAAGAGCAGGAAGTCAAAAAGGAAAAACAATTGTTTATCCAAATCCAAGTGCCGATGGCAAAGTGAATGTTGTGTTTGCAGATGTAAATACACCCCGGGACGTATCGCTGTCGGATTTAAATGGCAGGATCATTAAGCAATGGAAGAGTGTTACCACTAACAATATTCAAATCGATAATCTGTTGGCCGGGTTCTATACTATCCGGATCGTTGACACAGAAACGGGAGAACAAACAGTAGAAAAAATTGTTGTGAAAAAACGTTAAGACTACATGGTTTTAACCAACGGCGGGGGCGGCGTTCGAGCCGCCCTTTTTTATTTAATACAAAAATCGTCTGCCCTTCAAAGTCTTTTCAGAAACTCGCCGTACTGGTTTACTTTTATAAAAAGTAACTGTGATACGACAATGGACATATCGGCTCCTTCAACCATTTGTTGTATTGGTTTTGCTGATTTTCGTTGGCACCATGGGCTATATCATAATAGAAGGATATTCTTTTATGGAGGCTCTTTACATGACGACTATTTCAATTACCACGGTCGGATTTGACGAAGTGAAGCCTTTGAGCAACGAAGGAAGAATGTTCACTATTTTTTTACTTCTCACCAGTTGGACCACTTTTGCATGGGCCTTTGCACGTATTACTCAATTTGTTATCACCGGTGAGATAAACAAATATTTTAAAACAAAAAAGAATATGAAAGCAGTTGCCGAATTAAACCACCATGTTATTCTTTGCGGCTTTGGAAGAAACGGCCAGCAGGCGGCGAGGACACTGAAGAACCATAATATGGAGTTCGTGGTAATTGAGAAAGAAGAAGAGTCAATCGAAAAAGCACTACCATTTTTTCCTGAACTTATCTATTTGGTAGGAGATGGGACTGATGATGATCTGCTAAAAAAAGCGGGGATTGAAAAGGCTGTTGCATTGATCACCGCACTGCCAGATGATGCCAATAATGTTTTTATTGTGCTATCCGCAAGAGGTCTTAATCACAAGCTACATATCATCAGCCGTGCTTCTGAAGAAAGCGCTTATCCAAAATTAAGAAAGGCCGGTGCTGATAATGTGATCATGCCTGATAAGATCGGTGGCTCTCATATGGCTACGCTAGTGTCAAAACCAGATATCATTGAATTTATGGACTTCCTGACAAGCGAAGATGGTGAATCAGTAAATATGGATTCTGTTTCTTATGATCTATTACCAACCGAAATAAAGGATAAGCCACTTAAAGTTGTGATGGAATGGAATAAAACGGGTGTAAGCTGTCTGGGTATGAAGAATAAAGAAGGCAAATTCATAATCAATCCACCTGATGAAATGCTCGTAACGGAAGGTTGTAAAGTAATTGTGTTTGGCACCCGCTCACAAATTGCGGAAATGAAAAGTAATCTTGATTGACCTATTTATTTGTAACGCCAAGCAATTCTATTTCAAATACCAGGGTAGATCCGCCCGGGATAGCCTGATATTGTCCTGGTCCGTACGCCAGCGTATAAGGAACAAATAATTTCCATTTTGACCCGATAGGCATCATTTGCAACGCTTCTGTCCAGCCTTTAATTACACCGGTGACGGCAAAGGAAATGGGCTTCCCCATTTTGTAAGAATTATTAAATTCAGTGCCGTCAATAAATGAACCTGTATAATTACAGGATACGGTGTCTTTTTCAGTTGGAATCTTACCGGTGCCCTGGGTAATGATCTCGTATTGTAAACCGCTTTTGGTAACTTTTACTGTTGGTCTCTTTTTATTTTCAGCAAGAAATTTCTTTCCTGCATCGATCGTACTTTTATTTTTAACTTCCATCAGCTGCAGCTGATATCGCATCGCGGCCATATTAGCCAGGCTGTCATTGAGCAACGGTTTTTTCTTATTTTGTAAATCATCTATTGCTCTTGAAATAACAGCGCCATTGAGATCGGTGATCTCGAACTTGCGAAAAAAGTTTACAATATATATACCAGCAACATAGCTTGCTGAATCTCTTATGTTGTTTAGTGCTGTTCCTGGTTTGGAAGACTTCTGTGTCATTGTTGGCTTTGCCTTCAGTGTATCCTGGTAGGCCAGGATGATTTTATCGGCATCGTTAATCCCAATAAGCGGGGGCTTGTTCGATTGGATGTCATTTATACACCTGGCGACAACGGAGCTGTTAAAATTGTAGACATTTTCCGAACGATATTTATTGACCACATGTATTCCTGCAGTATAACTGGCTGAATCCCGCAGATCTTTCAATACAGGTTTAGGAGCCGTAGGCTTTTGCACCGGCGCTTTTTGTGCGCTGACTGTTTTTGTATTCTGCGAAAAAATAAAAGTTGTAAAAAATATAGATAAAGTCAAACAGAATATTCTTAGCATAAAATTTTTTTTGGCAGGCAAATATAGCTCATAAGTTCAAGTCTTTCTTTACGTACTTGTTATTGTTTCTTTCTGTCAGGTTAATAATTGCAGAAGGAAATTTTTCTCTATGGCCGGTAAGAAGATTTCGTATGTAATTGTTTCCCCTGTAGGATGTCAAATATGTTTTTATTTCGTCAATATTAGCAGGATCATATTCAGAAGGCAAGTAACCCATACCAAAAAATTTTCCGTTATCAACAAGTATGCATGATAGTTCTGTTTCCTCAAGCCCTCTGTCTATAATGGCATACGATGTTTCATCATTCATTTCTGTAATTGCTTTTTCTACACGTTTGTTATAGGCAGCTTTACTTTCTTGTTTAATACAGGCTCCTTTGCATGATCCATTTGCCGTGCCTGTGCAGGCCCCGTCAGCTTTTTCCAAAAAACATAATTTGGCGCATAGACCATACTCCTCAATAACAGTTCGGAGCCAGGTATAACCTTCCGATAAATTATGAAATGTATGAACAGGTTTGAGATTCTTTTTGTTTTTTTCAATCGCGAGGCGCAGGTAGCCGTTCCTGTCTTCATACGTATAAATGCCAAATATGTCTTCCCAATGTTTTTGCGAGTAATTAAACTTAGGCCAGTATTTTTTTATTTCCACAGATTCAAGTATGCAGGCCATTAATTCTGTTGCACAACTTTTATAACTAATAGAATGAATATGCGTAATAAAATTTTGTTTTTGCCTGCTTTCAGAATTATTACTGAAATGACTGTTCACACGGTTGCGGATATTGATTGCTTTTCCGACATAGATTATTTTTCCCTTCGCATCGTGAAAATAATAGACGCCGGGAGTCGTGGGTAATATCTCAAAATGCTGTTTGGGAACATTGGGTGGCAAGCACTGCTCTTTTGAATTTCGCAGCAGGCTTTTCGCAATAAAATCTTCTTTATCATTTTCCAACAACTTGCTGAATACTTTCACTGTCGCTTCAGCATCGCCACCAGCACGATGACGATTATTAATGTTTATTTCAAGGCACCGGCAAAGATTGCCGAGACTGTAAGAAGGAAATCCCGGAAATATTTTCCTGCTCAGGCGCACTGTGCAAAGTTTTTTTGATCTTAACTCATGCCCTGCTCTTGATAAGTGACTTTTTAAAAAACTATAATCAAAATTTACATTGTGCGCTATAAAAACATTTTCATTAAGCAAACAAAAGATCTTTTCGGCTACTTTTTCAAACTCCGGTGCACTTGCAACCATCTCATCCGTAATACCGGTAAATGATTGAATATACCTTGGTATTGGTTGCCCCGGATTGATCAACGTTTCAAATTTGTCAATGATTTGTTTGCCATCAAAGACATAAATAGCCACTTCTGTAATTCCATTGGCTGAGGCGTAACTTCCGGTAGTTTCTATGTCAACTATAGCGTACATGATTTACTCAGGCTTCTTATCAGATTGTAAAAAAAGCAGACTAAGTTCGCAAAATATTTCCTATGTCGGATGATAAATTTATAATGTTTCGTAACAGGCTGGAAAAAGTGTTCCGGCACCTGGGTAAACAGGCAAAAAAGCTTGCAGTAAGCTGTTACAGGATATATGATCATGATCTGCCGGAATTTCCATTTTGTATTGAGATCTATGATCAAAATATTTACATAGCGGAGTATAGACGTCGCCATGGGATGAATGAAGAAGAGCATGAGGACTGGATGGAGAAAAGTATTACCGTTATCCGTGAAATATTGAAGGTTAAGAATGAAAATATATTTTTAAAACTCCGGCAAAGAAAGCCCGGTCGGCTTGGGCAATATCAGAAAACCGAGGAAAAGAAAAAGGAATTTATTGTAGAAGAGAACGGGTTAAAGTTTATCGTTAATCTCAGCGATTACCTTGATACAGGTTTGTTTTTAGATCACAGGATGACAAGAGCGAAGGTTAAGGCCGAGGCAAAGGAAAAGAAGGTCTTGAATTTATTCTCCTATACCGGTACTTTTTCAGTGTATGCTGCGGCCGGTGGTGCCAAAGAAGTAGTGACAGTCGATCTGTCCAAAACTTATCTCGGCTGGGCACAAAGAAATATGCAGCTTAATGGTTTTTCTGATTTGGTTACATATAAATTCATACAGGCGGATGTTTTAAAGTATTTAGGCACTATTCCAAGGAATTCCTTTGATTTAATAATACTTGACCCTCCAACATTCAGCAACAGTAAACGGATGGAAGATGTTTTGGATATTCAGCGGGATCATGTAGACTTGATCAACAATTGTTTACGACTTCTGCATTCAGGAGGGAAGATTTATTTCAGCACTAATTATAGAAAATTCATTCTTGATGGCAAGGCAATCAGTTCTGCAGTAATAAAAGATATTACCCGGCAAACAAGTCCATTCGATTTTCAGGGAAGGATCAATCGTGTTTGCTATGTCATAGAAAAATAAAAGCCGCTTACGAGCGGCTTTTATGAAATATTTTTTGCAATCTAATATAGATAGTCCAAAGCTTCTCTGTCATTAGCATTAAATGGTCTGTTTTCGTTCCTGCTGATGCAAGCTAACATCCAGGACTTGGGATCCGGACCTGTAGGTGTGCCAGGAATGTGAATAGCGCCAATGGAAGATGCTCCTTCATTGGCATATGCGCCGCCACAGCTATAGCTGCGATCCGCATAGTCGGTATGGCGGAAACCGATACAATGTCCGGCTTCGTGTGCCAGGATTGTTGCAAGAAAATTAATGAAAGTGGAAGAAGTGCCGGTTCCGATATTCCGGGAATATACTTTTACCTGGCCGTAAGGATCGCCCGAATTGTTGGGAAATCCTGCTGACGCAAGATAAGGACCATTAGCATTGACGAACCTGATATTACCATTCGAACTGACTATCTGAAAAGTCAGTCTAAGCGTTTCTGCATTATATCTCCTTACCATTTCCGCCAGCGCTTCAGGATAGCCTGAGAGTGCAGCAAGTTTTGAATCCAGACTAACTGTTATAACTCTCGCACCTGATACGAGGTTTGTAGTACGGTACTGCTCAGTGTTTGCAATAAGAAGAAAGTCTCCGCCAGGAGTTGAGTTCAGGAATTCTTCTGTAAGAATAATGTCTCCTTCTACCAGATATCCTTCCTCCACCCTCTGAACATTGGTTGTCCCAAAACCGTGAGTATAGATTTTTGTCAACGTTTCCTGGGAAATTTCTTCTTGCACCCCTTCATCCTTTACCTCTTTTTTGCATGCACTAAGCGCAACACCTGCAATAAGCAGAAAGGCTAATGGTTTCAACATTTGTCTCATGTCAGTTTGTTTTAGTATGATTAAATAAGATGAACGTTGAAATACAGGTGGGTTATTTCAGGAGCAAAAGATAAATGTTTTTTTGAAATACTAACAACTGTTTTTCCATCATTTTTAAAAATATTGAAAGCCCCTACGAAGGTTAAACGCTGAACCGGATGATATGAAAGGATCAAAAAGATCTGTGCTAAGGCATTTGTACAATAAAAGGATAGCAACGGCTATTTTGCGGTTGCCGTTCTTAACCCTTTAGCCATCACTCTACCCGGATATTTCTCTAATGCTTTTTCCAAACAATCCATTGCTGCATTAAGAGCATCAAGATTTAGTACATAAGCCAATCGGACTTCGTCCTTCCCTAAACCCGCTGTGCCATAAAATCCAGTTGCCGGGGCCAGCATCACCGTTTGATCGTTGTAAGAAAAGCTTTCTAATAGCCATTGGCAAAACTTATCGGAATCATCGATCGGAAGTTTTGCAATGGCATAAAATGCGCCACCCGGATTTGGGCAAAACACCCCTTGCATTTTATTTAATCTGCTAACAAGCAGATCTCTTCTTGCAAGGTATTCGGCTTTTGGCGCATCAAAATATGTATCAGGAAGGTCAACTGCTGCTTCACCCATTATTTGTGCAAGACCAGGAGGAGAAAGTCTTGCCTGCGCAAATTTCATCGCCGTATTATATACATCTTTATTTTTAGTAACGAATGCTCCTAATCTGGCCCCGCAAGCACTGTATCTTTTTGAAATGGTATCCATCAGTACCACATTTTTTTCCAGGCCTGAAAGATGCATCGCGCTTACATATTCGCCATCGTAGCAAAATTCACGATAAGCTTCATCGCTGAACAAATACAGATCATATTTAATGCATATCTTTTTCAACGCCTCCATTTCATTTCGACTATACAAATAGCCGGTTGGATTATTAGGGCTGCAAATGATAATGGCCTTTGTTTTTGGTGTAATTACTTTTTCAAAGTCTTCAATAGGAGGCAGGGCAAAACCGGTTTCGATATGTGAAGTAATAGGAATTACATTGACACCTGCTGCACAGGCAAAACCATTATAGTTCGCATAAAATGGTTCAGGGATGATCACTTCGTCACCGGCATTCAAACAACAGAAAAAGCCAAACATAATAGCTTCACTGCCACCCGTTGTAATAATGATCTGCTCATGAGTAACATCGATTCCTACTTTCTTATAATATTCTACAAGCTTTCGGCGATAGCTTTCATTACCGGCACTGTGACTATATTCCAGCACTTTAATCTCTGTGTTACGAACAGCATCCAGTATCGCCGGCGGTGTTTCAATATCGGGCTGACCAATATTCAAATGATAAACTTTTATTCCCTTTTTCTTTGCTCCTTCAGCGTAGGGAACAAGCTTACGTATCGGGGACGCCGGCATTTGCTGGCCACGATCTGAGATTTTTAGCATGGCTCAAAGGTAATTATCATAAGTTAAGTTCAACCTTATGAATAAAAAATCCCCGTCTTAAGACGGGGACCCTAAAATTTTTCAATTGAATAATATACTACTTACCGGATTTGCCTTTTGATTTTTGTTTGGATCCGTTTTCTTTTACGTACGCATCATAAGCTTCGGCGGTCAGTACGTCCCCGGTAATTGTCAACGTTACAGGAGCATCCACCCCAGCAAGTTTTACGGTAATGGTTTTTGAAAATGCCCCGGCACTTGCCGCATTATAGCCAACATTAATTTTCTCTTTTTTACCAGCCATTACAGGTGCTTGTGGCCATTTTGGAGTGGTACATCCACAAGAGGCTGATGCATTCTCTATCACCAGTGGTTTGTCCGTGATATTTTTAAATTCGAAATCGAAAGTAGTTGGTACTCCCTGCTTGATTTTTCCGAAATCATATTTCAGTTCATTAAATTTTACGACATCCTCTGCTTTCGTCTGTGCCGTTACAGCTGAAGATATTGCAAAGGCCGCGGCAACAAATAATAATAACTTCTTCATGATCTTAATTGTTTTTTTGTTTTAGTAAGCTAATTGATGAATTTTCAGGTGCTGAGCCAGCCGGTGCTTTCCACACAGTTCCCGTTATCTTGATCTGTTTTGAGAGATTTTGGTTGTACATTATCGTGATATATTTTTCAAAATGACCTTCACCGGCAGCATTATATCCAACCCGGACCTTAGAAGTTGCGCCGGGAGCAATCGGCTCCTTACTCCATTCCGGCGTTGTACAACCGCAGCTGGTTTGAACATTTGAGATTACCATAGGATCCTTACCTGTGTTGGTAACTTCAAAAAAATGATAAACAGGTTTTCCCTGGGGTATAGTTCCAAAATCAAAGGCTGTTTCTTTAACTGAAAGTACTTCCTGAGGTGGTTGTGCATTTACTACAATTGCTATTGCAATTGCAGAAAGAAGGGTAAAAAGTTTTTTCATTTTGAATGATTTAGTTCCGATCGTTCTCGGGATCAAATTTAAGACATCAACTCCAGAAACCATAGGCTAAAGGCACAGAAATTCAGTATTTTTTAACACGCCGAAAAGCAGATACCCTTTCCTATATCTTTGTCGCATGGATACCCCTCATCCCTCCATAATTGCCGCTGATAAACTTTCGTTTGAAAGTTTTCGTAATGAGGTTTTAAATGATTTTTATACTGCCTGTTTAAGCAGGGAGGCAAGTTTATTGGGTCGTAAAGAAGTGCTTACGGGCAAAGCCAAATTTGGAATTTTTGGTGATGGTAAGGAAGTGGCACAGGTAGCCATGGCAAAGTTTTTTAGGGAGGGGGATTTCCGCAGCGGCTATTATCGCGATCAAACTTTTCAATTCGCCATCGCACAGACCACTGTCGAACAATTTTTTTCGCAATTATACGCTGATCCAAATGAGAATAATGATCCAAACAGTGCAGGAAGACAAATGGTCTCTCATTTCTGTACGTCCCTGACTGATGAAAATGGGGATTGGCTTGACCTGGTGAATCGGAAAAATACGATTGCTGACCTTGCACCAACGGCAGGCCAGATGCCGCGAGGTCTGGGCATTGCTCTTGCATCTAAATGTTTTCGCAGCATCAAAGAATTAAAACAATTCACTCACCTTTCTGACAATGGCAATGAGGTTTGCTTTGTTACAATTGGGGATGCTGCAACATCAGAAGGTCATTTTTGGGAGACGGTAAACGCGGCGGGAGTGATGCAGGTCCCGATGGCAATATTTGTTTGGGATGATGGGTATGGAATTTCTGTTCCGAAAAAATTGCAAACCACTAAAGGATCAATTTCGGAAGCACTGAGTGGCTTTCAAAAAAGAGATGATTCAAATGGTTTTCATATTTATAAAGTAAGGGGCTGGGATTATGCAGGTATGTGCGAGGCGTTTGAAGAAGGCGTTCGGCTGGCAAGAGAAACACATACACCTGCATTATTTCATGTTGAAGAACTGACGCAACCACAAGGGCACTCCACTTCCGGCAGCCACGAACGTTATAAAACACCTGAACGACTTGAATGGGAAAGGGAATTTGATTGCATGAGAAAAATGCGTGAATGGATCATTGATGCTGCGTTAGCAACTGATGAGGAGTTAAGTCGCCTCGAATCAAAGGCCAAGAACCAGGTGAA
Source organism: Chitinophagaceae bacterium (assembly GCA_025923075.1). Lineage (GTDB taxonomy): Bacteria > Bacteroidota > Bacteroidia > Chitinophagales > Chitinophagaceae > VBAS01. The sequence goes on along the minus strand of JAICGN010000042.1, from coordinate 15,718 downwards.
GGATGAAAGAACAAAAGCATTCGAGAAATACCAGGCGCCAATAAAGGAACACGTAAAGCGGATCGTTGAGTTGGCAACATCACTTGCAACGAATATTCCAAACAAGAGTCAGACAGTGCAACAGATTTCCAAGGAGCTTTCTTCCAATCGTGAACCGATGCGCCGCGATGTGATGAGATCATTGCATGCGATACTGAACGCAGCAGGAGATCATGACGCAGCATTCTGGGCAAAAGATTATTACAATGATCTCTTAAAAGAAAATGAACTTCTTTATAATTCTCATTTATATAATACTGGTGAAAAAAGTACATTAAAAGTTACCGAAACAAAAGCAGTGATTGCTACTGATGCACCGATGATAAACGGGTTTGAAATATTGAACAAATATTTTGACGCATTGTTTGCGAGCAATCCCTATGTAGTTGCTTTTGGCGAGGATGTTGGTAAGATTGGGGACGTTAATCAGGGCTTCAGCGGTTTGCAGGCAAAATATGGTGATGCAAGGATTTTTGACAGCGGTATTCGTGAACTAACGATAATGGGACAGGGTATCGGTATCGCAATGCGAGGGTTAAGACCAATTGCAGAGATCCAATATCTTGATTATTTATTATATGGTCTGGAACCGCTGAGTGATGATGCGGCAACATTACATTTTAGAACAAAAGGAAAACAAAGTTGCCCGCTGATTGTAAGGACCCGCGGTCACAGGCTGGAAGGGATCTGGCACAGTGGGTCACCCATGGGAATGGTGATAAATTCTTTAAGAGGCATGTATGTTTGTGTTCCAAGAAACATGACGCAGGCCGTTGGTATGTATAACACATTATTAAGGGGTAATGATCCTGGTATCATCATTGAATGTTTAAATGGATACAGGTTGAAAGAAAAATTAATCTCAAATCTTCTTCAATTCACTGTTCCCCTCGGACTGCCTGAAATAATAAGAGACGGAACTGACATAACGGTTGTTTCTTATGGCTCGGTATTACGAATAATACAGGAAGCGGCGGATCGGTTAGAAGTGAATGGGATTAGTTGTGAAATAATAGATGTGCAGACGTTGCTACCGTTCGATATCAATCATAAAATTCTGGACTCACTAAAGAAAACAAATCGCATTTTATTTGTCGATGAAGATGTTCCCGGTGGCGCAGCAGCGTTTATGTTTAATAAGGTCATGGAAGAACAGGGAGGATATCGCCATCTTGATGTAGCTCCAAGAACTCTAACGGGCAAAGAACACCGGCCTTCTTATGGAAGTGATGGCGATTATTTCAGCAAACCCAATGCTGAGGAGATTGAAACGGTGATTAAGAAGATGATGAAGGAGTAATATGCAATAGGCAATGAGCAACTGACAAGAGGCAAGAAACACGTTCTATTGACATTTCATATGGCTGCAAGGAGTTTTAAAGATAGAGTTTATAGGCTTTCATTTGAACAAGCGATGGAGATTTATGATATATCAAAAACATTTCCCAAAGAAGAAACATACTCCTTGACAAATCAAATTAGAAAATCATCCGGAGCATCTGCACTAATTTAGCGGAAGCATATCGAAAGAAACGTTATCCTGCCCATTTTGTTTCAAAAGTTACAGATAGCGACGGTGAAAACCCAGAAACAGGCGTGTGGTTTGATTTTGCACTTGCGTGTAAGTATATTGCTCAACAAAAACACGAAGTATTGATTTTACGAAACGAAGAAATAGGAAGATTGCTTAATCATATGATTAATAATCCTGATAAGTATTAAACATTTGCTTATTGTCAATTGCAAATTGCCAATTTATTACAATGAAACTGACTCTTTATCAAGTAGACGCATTCACCAACAAACTATTCCAGGGCAACCCCGCCGCTATCATACCATTAGAAAAATGGTTAGATACTGATCTGATGCAAAAAATTGCGATGGAAAATAATTTAAGTGAAACAGCTTTTTTTGTTCCATCATCCCAGTCCGGAATTGATTTCGAGCTTCGGTGGTTTACTCCGGGAATAGAAATTAATCTTTGTGGTCACGCTACCTTAGCGAGTGCATGGATCATTTTTAACAAACTGGGTTTTGAGCAGGACCAAATTCATTTTAATTGTAAAAGCGGAAAGCTTTCCGTAGAAAAACGTGGCGATGTATTACATATGGATTTTCCATCATGGAAGCCTGAACGATTTGATGATTATCCTGAAGAATTATTGAATGCATTGAATCTTTCGGATGTTGTCGGAGTTTATAAAAATCGTGATGTGCTGGTTGAATTGCAAAATGAGGATGAGGTAAAAAAATGCTCTCCTAACTTTTCATTATTAAAGGATACGGGGTATAAAGTAATCATTACTGCCCCGGGAAGAAATGGTATTGACTTTGTTTCAAGGTTTTTTGCACCAGCGGCAGGCATTGACGAAGATCCCGTAACGGGCTCTGCCCACTCACAACTCATTCCATTCTGGGCGGAAAAACTTGATAAAAAGAAAATGTTTGCGAAGCAGATTTCACAACGGGGAGGCGAGCTTGAATGTAAATGGTGGGGTGATCGTGTAACCATGGCAGGGCAGTGTGTGTTTTATATGAAGGGGGAATTATCTTTACCTGGTTAAAAAGATTGGAATTAATATTTATAAAACCCTTTCATCTTAGTTAAGAAAATATCTTTTTTTCTTCTGCTCACTTCTATCTCTTTATTGTTGGAAAGAATCACGGAACCACCTTCGCCTCGGACATATTCTTTTACATGCAGCAGGTTAACGAGAAATGATTTATGGATCCTGATAAAGCCCGAATCTTCTAATAGTTCTTCATATTCGTGCATCGGTTTTGAAGTGCAGATGATTTGTCCGTTGGTAAAATTTAAATTAGTGTAGTTGCCTGAGGATTCAGCATAAAGTATATCATCCAATTCTACGACCTGGAAGCCTTTCAGCGATGATACACATAGTTTCATTTTCTGTGGTGAATGCTTCACTTGCATGTTATGAAGAAAGGTTTCGATATTCTTGGTTCCTGTTTTTTCTGCAATTCTTTTCCTTGCTCTCTTTACAGCGTCGATCAATAATTCATCATCAACAGGCTTTAAGAGATAATCAATAGCACTGAAATGAAAGGCTTCTATCATGAACTGGTTGTGTGCTGTAACAAATATCACCTCAAAATGAGCGTCTTTTAATTCTTTTAGCAGATCAAATCCATTTTTTACAGGCATCGAAATGTCAAGAAAAACCAGGTCTGGCCTTAATTGTTTTATTTTTTCAGTCGCTTCATCCACATTGCTGCACAGGGCAGTGATCTCCACGTCAGGACAATTTAACTCCAGCAACTTTTGCATGGAGCTTAATCCCCGCGGTTCGTCATCAACTAATATGCTTTTCAAGCGCTGGGTCATGACATTGTCGAATGAAGTGGAAAATACAATTTTACGGTCGTGCCGCTTCCAGTGCCATTTTTCGACTTGTCTTCAATGCTGAGCTCGCAATTCAATTTATATTTTTCATTTAGTACATGTATCCGTTCTTTCACATTGGCGATGCCGATGGGGTTGTGATGGTCCTGCAACTGTTTTTTACTATTCAAAGATGAGTCGATACCCTGGCCGTTATCTTCTACAAAACAAATTAACCGGTTATTTTCTTTCTTGAAATGAACCCCGATATGAAGCTCTTTTCCGGGAACGGCCCCATGCCATATGGCATTTTCAAGAAATGGCTGGATAAGCATTGGCGGCACCATGATCTCATCAGTTTGTAATTGATCATCCGTTTCGATGGTACAGCTGAATTTATTATTTCTAATCTTTTCCATTTCTATATATCGTTCAAGGTAATCTATCGTGCTTTCCAATGTAATGAATTGCTTTGAAGATTGATTCAATGTAATACGTATCAGCTGCGCAAACTTGCTCAGGTAGTGAGAGGCCTGTTGATTCTCGTTATTCAGTATCATTTCCCGGATACTATTGAGACAATTAAAAATGAAATGAGGATTCATTTGCGCATGAAGGGCTTTAATCTCATACTCTGCAATTTGTTTATCAATGCTTGCCTTTTGTCTTATCCCGGAGATCTTTCGCCTGTAGAAGAATATTAGAATTGCGATCGCTAAGCCTGCAGCAACTGCCATGAACCACCGCTGTTGCCAGAATGGCGCTGCCACAATCAAACTAAGTGTACGGATGCTCTGATTATCCGGATCTGATGCTAAATAATACTTGACCTCCAGATCGTATGAACCGGGGGAAAGATTACTGAAATAAATAGAGTTCTCGTCGCCCAATTGCACCCATTCTTTGCCGTTGATGCGGTAAGCATACCGGTTAAGAAGATGATCATCAAAATTCAGGGCACTATAGTGGATCCTGATATCATTTTCAAAATATTTCAATTTGATCGTCTTTTCGGGAAAGAGGAGCGTGGTATCGTTGCCAACACTGATTGCGTCAATATAAAACGGGATGAAATTTTCCTGTGGTCTGTCTATTGAATCGCTTATCCAGGCAAACTGGTTATCAAATCCCAGGAGCAACCTTTTTTTTACCGGGTCATGGTATGCCCTTAGAAAGAGGGCCGATGGAAAGCTGTCCGAATATGAATAGCTTATTGCCTTTGAATTCTTTTTATTGATTGCGGTAAGATAATTGTGTGAGATCACCCAAAGATAATTATCCAATGATTTTGCCTGGTAGACTGCATTTTCCTGCAAACCATTTACGGTGGTGATTTGATTATACTGGTGCGTGACTGGATCATATGTCAATACCCCGTTATTTTCGTTGCAGAAAACAAGGTTACCCTTTTCATCAGTGCTCAGGCCGGTGATAGCATTGTTATCCTTGTTAAAGCCATAGTAGGAAGTGATCAGTGTATCGAAAACATCTGTTTTCCGGTTCCATCGAATCAACCCTTTTTCAGCAAACCATAGATTGTTTTCTTTATCCTCTGCGGCAAAATTCACGACCCGCAATGGCATGTAATTATTTTTATCAGTTATTGCATATCGTTTACTGGTTCTTTTTTCAGGGTCATATTTTATGAATCCTCTTCCCCAATCCGCTTGGATCCACAACATTCCTTTTGAATCTTTATAAAGTAATGTAATGGTCCTGTGTTGTATCAAGCTGTCAATTTCAGGGATACTGACACGATCAAATGTTCCGTTCTTTTCTTCATACCAGATCAACCCGTCTTGCGTGCCAAACCATAAGGTGTCTTTATTGTAGGGCACAATTTGCCAGATCTGGTTTGATTTTTTTGACAGTCTTTCAAAGGAAACCTGTTTTTTTATCGTGTAATCATTGCCGTCCAGGACAAGAAATGGTAGCGTAGAATATGTGCACGCATATAAGAATTTTGGGGACCTAAACAAACTATAGAACCAGATAGGGTGATTGAATTCGGCCTTTTCTGCAGAGGGATGTTTTACTGAGAAAATGTTTACAGGCTTTTTGTTATACCGGAATAACCCGTTATGTGCACCTAACCACAATCGGTTATTCTTGTCTATGAAAGCGGCGCTAAAAACGGTGCTGTTCATTAAGGGGATTGTATCATACCTGATATGCAGACTCACGGGATCTATATGCATTTTGTATAAACCATTATGCTGCCCATAGATGAAAGCGGTGCTGTCATTTAGCCGTACCCAATGCGTGCCCCAGTTAAAATAAGCTTTTGCCCAGGCCGACAACGACTGCTGAGTAAGAACAACGTCTTTTTGAGTATCATAGATGATAAGCCTCCAGGAATTGAAGTCAAGAAAAAGCAGTTTATGTTTACCGAAATCTCCTTTCAGAGCCATTGTGCCACTTAATGAGTAAAGGCCAGGTAACTTGTTTTTGTATTCTTCGATGGATCGAAATGTCTTTGCATTGATATCATAAATAGACATGTTATATTTAAGATCAAAATGCAATAAAAGCTGGTCATTGATCTTTTTGACGGAACGGCCAAAACGAGGATAGATATACAGGTTATCAGTTGAGTCTGGATTGTGCCTGTCGTATCTGAAGATAAGGTTACCAAGACTGTCAAACTCATACACACCTGTATAACCTGAAACAAAACAGGTATTATTTTTTGTGATCAGCACATCAAAAAAATAATTCTGCAATGCCAATGCGGGCTTGCCTTCAGAAACTTTGAGCTTTATGAATCTATTTTTTTTTATATCGATCCATTCCGCGCCTTTCGCAGAATAGATCAATAACCTGTTGCCAACAGCTTTTATATCTACCAGGTTGTCAGTGATGAGCCCTTCTTTACCCGGAATCTGGTAAATACTTTCCATTTCTTTTCCATCAAAACGATTCAGTCCGTTTCGTGTACTGATCCAGATATAGCCTAATTCATCCTGGGTAATACCTGTAACATAGCTATCACTTAATCCCTCTAAAACAGTGTAACGAGTATAATCTTTCTCATCAAAAGTTTGGCAATGACAAAAAAGGCAGAAAAAAATAAATAAGCTGAAATTAAATACACGCCAGACGCTGTTCAGCTTTCTTGCAGCCACCAGGACTATATTTAAAAAACAGTTGAACATAGTTCAGTTGCGCCATCACTAAGGTAGTTTCTTACGCTTAAAAATCTCACTGCCATTTGTCCTTTCAGTAACCATTCACCGTTTATCATACCGGAACTGCCTTTGAAAGTTCAATGAGCGCCATATACGGAAATCAGAACTCGAATTTTTTTACAAAATGGTTTCCATAAATGAAAATCAAGCCGCCGGAAATCCATTGCGGCTTTTTCTGCGTTTGGCTCACGATTAACTTCAAAAAAATAATGAAGTTTTCCCTGGAAAGTATAAAGATCTCCATTGCCGGTGCTAAGCTCAGCCACCTGGTACAAAAAGACAGGATATGGGATCACGGAAGTATGACCGAACAAGCAAGAATAATTTTTTACCTGGTTCATAAATCGAAAACCCACGGCAATATAGAGTTATTAAAAAAATGTGTTACGAGTTCTTATTTAGAAACGTTGGTAAAAGAGATGAATACAGCACAGAACATATTCTGGCAAACGGAGGATCCGGTGATAACTGAACTGGCCGTGATCGAAGTGTCTCCTTATAAGATCAACAAGCCGGACATGTTTACAGCTATTATAAAAGGACATTTGAAAATACCAGGCATAACCTCCGGTAATACAGTTAAGCCAGGCAAATTCTCGCTGCAATGGTGTTTTGTGCGCCAGGGTGAGTGGTGGATGCTGGATAGAATAAAAACCTAAGATCATAACCTTCAAATAAAAATTATGAACAAGTCTTTACTAAAACTGCTGCTTGTAAATTGGTCTTTGCTTATAATAACCAACCTGCAGTCTCAAACTTTTAGCAACTCATCGCCGATAACCATTAATGGTACGGGCACAGCGCCAGTCGCTGCAAGTCTTTATCCATCTAACATTGTTGTTTCCGGTTTAACAGGAACTATTATAAGGGTAACAGTCGGAATACATGGTTTTACTCATGTCAGACCCGGTGACGTGGATATGCTCCTTGTGGGGCCGGCTGGCCAAACCCTGACTTTTTGGTCAGATGCAGGCGGATCTTCTTTTACTAACACTGTAAATGATATTACGATATCTGTCGATGATTTGGCTCCAAACCAACTTGCAGATGGAACTACTGTACATCTATTGACTTCCGGGCCATTCAGGCCAACAAATTATGGAAGCACTGAAGATGTTTTTGCTTCTCCTGCTCCGGCGGGACCATATAACAATGCAGCACCATTCGGTGCTTCGACTCTCAGCTTGTTTAACGGGACCAACCCTAACGGTACATGGAGTCTGTATGTTTCAAACGACGCGAACTCTTTATTCAATGGGTCAATCAGCGGTGGCTGGACACTAGATTTTACTATTGCACCACCAGCCGCTCCTTTGATCATAAGTGAATTCAGACTGAGAGGGCCCGCAGGTGAAAATGATGAATACATTGAAATATATAACACCAGCACTAATCCATATACTGTTGCTGCTGCGAGCGGAACTGGATTAGGAGTTGCTGCTTCAGATGGAACTACAAGGGGTGTTATACCAAATGGAACAATCATCCCCGCCCATGGACATTATCTCATTGCAAATTCAAGTGGATATTCACTTGCAAACTATGGTGGCACCGGGGCGGCAGCAAATAACGCTACATACACCACGGGCATTCCAGACAATGCAGGAATTGCTTTATTCAATAACAATGTTGGTGGCGCTAGTTATTCTTTGGCAAACAGGATAGATGCAGTTGGTTCATCCGACGAGGTGAATACAATATACAAGGAGGGTACGGGTTACGCACCGTTGTCAATATCTGGACTTGAGTCACGCTTCAGGAGAAAAACATATGACGGCTCGCCCAAGGATACGGATAATAACGCTACTGATTTTGAGTTTGGTGATAAAGATGGGACTGCAGATGGCATTCATCACCGATTAGGAGCTCCAGGACCTGAGAACTTGAACAGTCCCGTTTCCCGGAATTCAAACATAATAATCACGAGGCTTGATCAGGTGGTAGGACCACTTGCTCCACCCAATGCTGTGAGAAACACAACGCCGGGAGCACCGGGGACCAACAGTACGTTTGGAACAATAGAATTCAGATACAGGTTGACGAATAATACTGGTGCTGCTCTTACGCGAATCCGCTTTCGACTAGATTCGCTTACAACTTTTCCGGCAGGAATTGGAAAGGCAGATCTTCGGGCGCTCAATTCCTCAACTGGAACACTAACTGGCATTTTAGATCCTGCGACTTGCACTTCTACCGGTCTACCAACTACAGTCCCGTGTCAAGTCACTGTTCAGGGCACCACACTTGAGCAACCTCCTACGCAGGCACAAGGCGGCGGCTTCAATTCAACGTTGACGCTTTCGCTACCCTCTGGGCTAGCACCAGGCGCCAGCATAAATTTTAGTCTGCGTTTTGGCGTAATACAAGCTGGTAGTTATAGTATTATGTTTACCCCGGAGGTCTTACCTCATAGCGCAGCCGTAGGTCCTATACCTCCACCCGAAAAGATCATCGGAGCGACTGACCCAATTACATGTACCATGAACCAGGCATCAGGTCAAACTGATCCAACAAGTGCAAGCCCTATAAATTTTACAGCTGTATTTAGCGAGCCGGTTATAGGGTTTACAAGTTCTGATGTAACATTAAGTGGTACAGCCGGCGCTACAACTGTGGTGATCACTGAAATAGCTCCAAACAATGGAACTACTTATAATGTAGCCGTAAGTGGAATGACAAGCAACGGAACGGTCATTGCTACCATACCGGCCAATACAGTGTTGAGTGCATCCGATATTGGAAATTCGGCTTCCACCAGCACTGACAATACAATAACTTATGCTTTGCCCTCTCCTGTTCCAACCATTACCTGTCCTGCAAACTCTTCAGTTCTTGTTAATGAAAACTGTTTGGGCTCATTCACGCTGAATATTAATACGGTTTCCTTTACCGGTTCACCGACGCCAATAATCGGTTACAATTGGACAATCTTTCAGAACTACCCTTCGCAACCCACACAGGGCAGTGTTACTAATATTGCGCAAGTCGGTTCCGTAACATTGAGCGGTCTTCCCGGTGGTGCTTCCATCACCGCCACTGCAACCAACGGGGCAGGTACCGCAAGTTGCAGTTTTAACGTTGCCTTTGTAGATAATGTCGCGCCTGCAATTATTTGTAATAACCGGACAGCATCAGTTAACCCGGATTGCGTTGTCGATATCAGCTATAGCTTTTCACTGTCGGATAATTGTACAAATGCATCACCGCTAGTGTATAGCTCCCGGTTATTTAATGACGGGGGCGTTTCTACAGGCGGGTCTGTTAGTCTTCAACCAAGAAGATTTTCCAAAGGAGTGTTTTACGATACAATCAGGGTCGAGGATTTTAATGGAAACAGGTCATCATGTCCCTACACGATAACGGTAGTGGACGGGATCAGGCCAGAATTTGTTTCAACCACTTGTCAAAACATTTTTGTCAATACTGCTCCGACAAGCACAGATTGTAGTGCTGTTGCAAATTTCTTTCCTGTAGCCGAAGATAACTGTGATGGTCTTGCCTCAGTGATCACAAATATTCCTTCGGGGTCACAATTCCCTGTTGGCATTACACCGGTTATTGCGACGGCAACAGATGGCGCCGGTAATACTGCTCAATGTTCTTTTACTGTGACAGTCATCGACAGGACGCCACCACAAATTAATTGTCCGCCTCCCCAGACATTATATACAACGTCCATTATCTGTAGGGCCGTTCTGCCCGATTATACCAACAGTGAAAACCTGGCATGGGATAATTGTGGAATAAAAAAAATAGAACAAAGTATGGCGCCACTTTCTGCACTTGCATTGGGTCAACATAATATTTCATTGATCGCAACCGATCTCCATGATAATATTGCGTCTTGCCCTGTTCAAATAACAGTGATTGATAACGTACCACCAATAATTCGTTGCAAGCCGCCTATAACGCTCCACACGGTGCCGGGACAATGTTATGCAGAAGGAGGAAACTTGAATATTGAGAGTCCATCGGTCGAAGATAACTGTGAACAGGTTTTAGTAAATGTAAACCGCAGTGATGGCCTCGCGCTGAATGCAAATTACCCGGCAGGGGTAACCATAATAAAATGGACTGCAACTGATGCTTCTCAGAACACAACGAGTTGTGCGCAAACGGTGACGGTTATAGACAATCAGCCGCCTGTTATCGCTGACATTTCTGCAAACCCATATATACTATGGCCGCCAAATCATAAAATGAAAGATGTTGAGGTCAGGTATACTTCAAATGATAACTGTGGTGTTGTTTCATGCCGACTTGAAGTGTCAAGCAGTGAGCCAATAAATGGAACGGGCGATGGGGATACAGATCCTGATTGGGAGATCATCGATGATCACCACGTAAAGCTGCGCGCAGAAAGAGCTACCCATGGCGATGGCAGAATTTATACAATAACAATAATCTGTACTGATGAACAGGGTAATGAAACAAGAGAAACTGTTACAGTAAGAGTTGCACACAATATTACCGCACCGCAATCAGGAAGGTCTTTCAAAGTGGGCTCCACAGTTGCTTTTACCGGTGAATTTTGGGATAAGCCGGGAAATACCCATTCAGCAAAATGGTTGATTGATGGATCAGCGGTGGCAAACGGGATTGTAACAGAACCTTCAGGCAATCACAAAGGAAAAGTAACCGGTGCTTATAAATTCAAATCGGCGGGGGTTTATAAACTGCAAATGAATGTAACAGATCAAACCGGTGTTACTTCTTATGCCAATACAAATGAAGACGTCGATGCAATTGTTGTTATCTATGATCCAAACGGAGGCAATGTTTATGGAGGAGGACATTTTAATTCTCCTGCAGGTGCCCTTATCTCAAATGCGAATGCAACAGGAAAAGCCAGCTATGGTTTTGCTATGAACTATTTCAAGAATTCGACTTATCCAAAAGGTGAAACACAATTTGAATTCAAAGTTGGTGAATTTGAATTCAATGCATTGAATTTCGATTACCTCGTTATCAGCAATTCAATGGCACAGTTCAAAGGAATAGGAAAAATAGTTGGCGGTCAGAGCGGAATTGCATTCATAATGACCGTAGTTGACGGTCAGCTTGATGGTACAGGTATTGACAAAATAAGAATGAAGATCTATAACAAGAACAATGGAAAGATCATTTATGATAATCAACCCGGTGACAGTGACGCTGCATTACCAACACAGGCTATAGGATCAAACAGTACAATTGTCATCAGTGGAACCAACGCCAGTTTGACCAAATCTAATACAACAACTCACAATGTTGAAATGGAAGCAACTGATAAAAAGGTTCCGGATGATCCTGATGTGTCTGTTTATCCAAATCCTGCCAGCAGTTATTTCAATATAGTGATCAACAGTAATAATGCAAAAGAAAAAATTGTATTGCAAGTATTTGACCAGTATGGCCGCTCAATTGAAACAAGGGCAAATCTCATAACGGGTTCAGCGGTTCGTCTGGGAGATCTGTACAGGGCCGGAGTTTATTATGTAAGAATAATACAAGGTAAACGGCAAAGAGAATTGAAATTGGTCAAGCTATAGAATTAAGAATTTAACACATGTCGCAAATGATGATATAATCAAAACATTTATCGTTAAGCAAATTTAGTTTATGAAACAAAAACTACTGCTATCTGCATTTCTATTTACTGTTTCGTTTCAGACCCTTTCTCAACCAGGTGCTCCCGATCCAGCATTTGGAACATCAGGGTGGGCATATTTTACCGGAACGGAACCTCAATCTGGATTCACAAACATGGGTATTCAACCAGACGGAAAAATCATCGTCCATAGAAGAGGGTATCTCGGGAGGTACAATACTAACGGAACTCTTGATAACAGTTTCGGTACTAATGGCTGGAAACGGTTGGATCATGGAGCTGTGGATATGGCGATTCAGACTGATGGTAGCATTTTATTATTAGCTAGCCATGAATCTATCGGTAGGATCTTTAAGCACAATGCAAGTAACGGTGCTATTGATGAAACCTGGGGTAATGAAGGAAGCGTCACGATCGAACTTCCAGCTGTTGCTTTGCGATACAATTCGATTGTATTGGATTCAAAGGGGAGGATCATTGTGGCAGGGCGAGCAACCTTTGGCACGGACCCTATATTCCGTACACCTTCAGTGGCAAGGCTGAATGCAGATGGTTCACTGGATACGGAGTTTAATGGCACTGGAATAAGGAATCAACTTTTTCTCGACTTCCTGTCACGTGGAGCTATGGAATGTGGGGTAGATGGTAGCGATAAAATTGTAATAAGTGTGGGAGTTACAGGTGAGGTCAATGACATCATTCTTAAATATAATACAGATGGCAAACTGGATCTTAGTTTCGGTGGCGGGGATGGGGAGCTTGATACTAACCGGGACATTGATAGATTGGCAGTGAATACTAACGGTAAAATTGGTTATACAACTATTGGCGAGTTCGACCAGGCTACGTTAGATTTTTATTATTATTATTTGAATGCAGATGGTTCTTATATCAATGACGGTTTTATTTTCAACATAACCGGCCTCACAGCCATAACGTTTCAGCCTGATGGAAAATTGGTAGTGGCAGGTCATTACTTATCCCGTTTATTTTTTATACGTCATCATACCGATGGAAGCGTTGACCAAAGTTTTCTAAATGACGAAATGGATCTTGACTATAATATCATTCCAAAAGAATTAGTTTATTTCAACAGGAGGTTATTTGTTGCAGGATTTTATCCGGTACTTTATGGCGGCCTTGGCGTTGTGTTAGATGCCGATGGTTTTATTCTTGCTTTGGATGCAACAGACAAACGATTAAAATGTAACACATTTGGTGCCGGCGATCTACAACCTAATGCGGACCCTGGCAAATGTTATAAAACGATCAATGATTCCAGGTTCGATCCGGCCTTTATTCCATCCACAGCAACCGGTACGGTAAACTACCAGCTTTTGCGCAATGGAATTGTAGTGGAGCAAGGCACCGGCTCAGTTAATGGAAAGGATTTCCAGGTAGGAGCAACACAAGTCAAATATTCATATACAGATATCACAACTCACTCCTGCACTTTTACCGTCACTGTTCTCGATAAACAATTACCTGTCGCCAAGACAAAAAACATTACTGCACAATTAAATTCTTCGGGAGCCACAAGCATTACGGCTGCTAATGTTGATGATGGTTCAACGGATAATTGCGGTATTAAGTCTATGTCATTGAGTAAAACAAGTTTTGACTGCAGCAATGTCGGCGCCAATACAATCACATTTACCATAATAGACAACAGCAACAATACCTCTACAGCCACTGCTACAGTAACGGTGGAAGATAAGATCGCACCTGATGTTAAATGCAAAAACCTTCGCACCGCATTAGATGCAGATGGCAATGCCAGTATTGTATCAAATCAAATAGATGATGGTTCAACAGATGCCTGTGGAATTAAAAGTTTGAGTCTGAGTAAAACAACTTTTGATTGCACCAATAAAGGAAATAACCAGGTAACATTAACTGCTACTGATAATAATAACAATACTTCTACTTGTACCGCGTCAGTAACGGTAGTTGATGAGATTGTTCCATCGATCTTAAGCATAACTCCAAGTCCTGCATTCTTATGGCCATCGGATCGTAAGATGAAACCTGTTACTATTAACGCATCGATTTGGGATAATTGTCCGGGGGCTACTTACAGAATTACTGATGTTTCAATCAAGGCAGGAATATTTGCGAATGATAATATAAATCCCGATTGGGAAATAACAGGTGATCATACAGTGAACCTGCGGGCAGAAATCCCGAAGAAAGGAACTAGCAGGATTTACACCGTAACAATTACCTGCACCGATGCTGAAGGCAATTCAACAACAGGTTCTGTTGATGTCGTTGCAGGACATACGATCATATCACCTGCCAGCGGTGCTACAATAAAAGTCGGCTCTACAGCAAGCCTTAGCGGCAATTATTGGGACGTTCCCGGTAAAAAACATACCGCAAAATGGACAATTGATGAAAATGTAACGATAAATGGGTCACTTACAGAACCATCAGGTCAAACCAATGGAACAGTAAAAGGATCTTATAAGTTCAATACTACAGGTGTTTATAAAATTCAAATGAATGTTACAGATCAAAATGGAAAACTCACTTATGCGAATACAAATGATAATCTTGAAGCGATCGTCGTTGTATACGATCCTAACGGAGGTTACAGTTATGGTGGTGGCAACTTTCATTCACCAACAGGCGCATTAAGTTCAAATCCGGCAGCGACCGGTGATGCGAGTTATGGATTCACAGTGAATTATTATAAAAATGCCACACAGCCAAAAGGAGAAACACAATTTGACTTTAAGGTTGGCGACTTTGAATTCAATGCTTTGAATTTCGATTATCTCGTTATCAGTAATTCGATGGCGCAATTCAAAGGCAGCGGAAAGATCATTGGCGGTCAGAGCGGTGTTGCATTTACCATGACGGTTGTGGATGGACAACTTGACGGAACCGGTGTTGATAAAATCAGGATGAAGATCTTTAACAAAAATAATGGCAGGGTCATTTATGATAATCAACCAGGTGCAAGTGATGCGGCATTTCCGGTGCAGGCGGTAGGAACTAACAGTACAGTTGTAATTTGTAGTAGTTCGAATTCGGGTCTAACCTCTGCGAATACAAATCAAAAAGCAGAAACGGAAGCGCGTATTGAAGAAGTTCCTGATGGTCTTGATGTAATTGCTTTCCCCAATCCAAGCGCAGACAACTTTACTATAAATGTAAAAGCAAGTTCAAATAAAGAAAAAATAACCATGCAGGTAATAGATATGTATGGGCGAGTCACCGAAACAAGAAATATAAACGCAGCTTCAATGATCCGGTTTGGTGAACGATACAGACCTGGAACATATTTTGTAAGAATAATTCAAGGCAAAAAACATAAAGAAATTAAATTGATCAAACTGGCTGATTAGGCAAGCGCAGTCAAAGGCACGCCGCCCAATTCAACGGGCGGCTTTTTATTTTCAAACTCCTGACCTATACAATTTGCAATAATGATTTTTATAGATGCACTCAAACAAAATTTATTTCTACTAAAATGATGCTTTGTTCTTGTTTGATAAACTCCAGATTTGCTCCATCATTTAAAACCAGTCTGGGCAATGTGTGTCTTATATG
>JAICGN010000041.1 GCA_025923075.1 Chitinophagaceae bacterium | reverse complement strand
GTTACCTTATTCTCCTCCGTTACCCATTGCTTGGTTTCTTCACTGCGATCGTCTTCCAACCAACGATAAGGATCAGCCACCATGGTGCCATGATAGTTTGTTACTGTATCCACTTTTTTTGTAGCTGGATAGTTGAACTGTGCAAACAAAACTGCCGGGATGAAATAAACCAGGCATAGAAATATCTTCTTCATGTGTATGTTTTTATTGTTTCTAAATGTAGTTCACCGAACGATCCCAGCAATCGGAGCAATGAGCTCACTACTTTGCGAGAATATTTTACGGCTTATTTCACATTCGTTTAATTAACTAAATTAAGGATTACCGATTGTAAAAAAACGATTACCTGATGAAGGGCAGCAAGTGTTGATGAGTGCTTGTGTGAAAAAAACACAATCAAAAACAAAACGTTATTTTTGGCGGCCGGTTAAGCTAATAAGATTCAAACAGTTGTTTGTTTTTTTAGTTTAACCGTTAAAACTGATATGGGAAATAAAGTAACAAAAATTGGAGTGCTTACATCAGGAGGTGATGCTCCGGGAATGAATGCAGCCGTAAGGGCCGTTGTAAGAACAGGAATATATCATGGACTGGACGTGTATGGAATATTGCGTGGCTACCAGGGCATGATCGATGATGACATAATTAAGATGGAAACCAGATCGGTCGCTAACATTATTCAGCGCGGCGGTACCATATTAAAAACTGCCCGGTGCAAGGAGTTTTATGAATACGAAGGAAGGAAGAAAGCATACGAAAATCTAAAAGACCGTGGCATCAATGGGTTGGTGATTATCGGTGGCGATGGTTCGTTTCGTGGTGCCGTAAAGTTTAGCGAGGAGTTTGATATCCCCTGTATCGGGTTGGCAGGTACTATCGACAAAGATATTTACGGAACAGATTTCACAATCGGATTTGATACGGCGGTAAACACTGCAGTAGAAGCGATCGATAAGGTCAGAGATACCATGGATGCCCATGACCGCATCTTTATCATTGAAGTAATGGGCCGCGATGCAGGGTATATTGCGCTGCATAGCGGCATTGCTACCGGTGCCGAAAATATTCTGATCCCCGAACGCAAAACTGATATTAATGATATTATTTCTTCTTTGCAGGAAAAAGAGCGGAGAAAAAAATTAGTGAATCTGATTGTGGTTGCCGAGGGTGATGATTTTGGCGGCGCAAATGAATTGCACAAAATTTTAAAGGAAAAAATGCCACAGGCAGAGATAAGGGTTTGCATCCTCGGTCATATTCAACGAGGCGGCTCTCCTTCCTGTCTTGACAGGCTTATCGCAAGCCGTATGGGTTATCACGCCGTTGAAAGTCTTCTGGAAGGAAGATATAATGTATTTGTAGGAATTATGAATAACAAGATGCATTACATACCCCTTGAAAATGCCGTAAAAAATAAAGCAAAGATCAGCGAAGAGTGGCTGAAGATCGTTAAAATATTGGCTAGTTAAGCTGGAATTTCTGATTTTCTGATTTCTAGATTTCTCAATTTTATGGCCACGATTACATCTTTTGAAGAACTTGAAATTTGGAAAGAAGCGAGACGACTATATCAAAAAGTACTTGCACTTACATCAAGAGGACTAGTCGCCAAAGATTTCCGATTTAGAAATAATATGAAGGAGGCAGCCGGTTCGGTAATGGACAATATAGCAGAAGGATTTGAAAGGGACAGCAGGCTTGAGTTTGTAAACGCCCTAAGTTATTCAAAAGGATCAAACCGGCGAAGTCAGATCCCAATTATTCAGGGGGTTTGACAACGGATATTGGGATGAATCAGAATTAAATGAACTCAATGAAGAATATGAAAATCTGGCATCACACATCGCCAATTTTATAAAGTATTTAAATACAAGTGAGCAGAAAGGCCTCAAATTTAAAGATAGAAAATCTTGAAACAAGAAATTTAGAAACCAAAAAACCATGACTAAAAAAGCAGAAAAATATTTCCAGAAAGAGATGAATAAGGAAGCGGGTGTCCAGCATACGACGCACCGCACAAAGATCGTTGCGACAGTCGGCCCTGCTTGTGATACATACGAAAAACTACTGGATCTTGTAAAAGCAGGCGTCAATGTTTTCCGTCTCAATTTTTCTCATGGTGCTCATGAGGATAAGAAAAAAATTATTGAATATATCCGCCAGATAAATAAAAAAGAACCATACAATATTGCGATACTGGGAGATTTACAAGGGCCAAAACTAAGAGTAGGTGAAATTGAAAACGGTGAGATTGAAATTGCGGAGGGGGATATCCTTACATTCACAAATGAAAAAGTAATCGGTACAAAAGAAAAAATTTATGTATCCTATCCAAATTTTCATAGTGATGTAAAAATTGGAAACACCATTTTGATAGATGACGGGAAATTAGAGGTATCCGTACTTACCATCGAACCAAATAATGATGTTAAAGTTGTAGTAACATTGGGTGGTACGCTGTCTTCTAAAAAAGGGATCAATCTTCCCGATACAAAAATTACACTGCCTGCATTGACGGATAAAGATCTTGCCGATCTAGATTTTGTTATAGAACAAAAACTAGATTGGGTAGCGTTGTCTTTTGTCAGAAATGTCAAGGACCTGATCATTCTTCGTAATAGGCTGGAAGAGAAGAACAGCAAAACGAAGATCATTGCAAAAATTGAAAAGCCGGAAGCAATTGAAAATATCCGGGACATTATTGTAGAATCTGACGGCATCATGGTTGCGCGGGGTGACCTTGGCGTGGAATTACCAATAGAAAAAGTTCCATTAATCCAGAAACAAATTATCAAAAAATGTATCCATCGTGCGAAGCCGGTGATCGTTGCTACGCAAATGATGGAAAGCATGATCGAAAGAACAAAGCCAAACCGTAGTGAGATCACTGATGTTGCTAATGCAGTGCTTGAAGGCGCAGATGCTGTAATGCTAAGTGGCGAAACCGCAACAGGTGCGCATCCTACATTGGTAGTAGAAACGATGAAAAAGATCATTCAGGAAGTTGAAAGAACGGATTATCGCTATAGCCTGGAAGATGAATTGGTGCCACAACCCCATTCGCCATCTTTCCTAAGCGATGCTATTTGTTATAATGCCTGCAAACTTGCAAAAGATGTAGAAGCACAAGCATTGATCGGGATGACACAGAGCGGTTACACTGCATTTATGCTTAGCAGTTACAGACCCAAAGCACCTCTTTATATTTTTACCAAAGAACGAAGTCTTGTAAACCAGCTTAGCTTGAGCTGGGGCGTAAGGGCATTTTTTTATGATGAAGAAGAAAGCCTTGACGACATCATTTTTGATCAAATAGAAATTCTTAAAGTAAGGGGATTCTTAAAAACCGGCGATGTGGCCGTAAGCACAGGAAGCACTCCCGTTCATCTTCATTTACCAACCAATACGCTTAAGATCACGAAGCTTGACTGAGCAAAAGGCAAAAGTCAAAATTAAAAAGTAAAAAATCTAGCAATCCATCCCCTGTCGTTTCTTGAATTCTGACTCTTGACTTTTTAATTTGCATTATCTCCACAACACAAGAATGGACGCAGCAATTATGTGGCCTATCACATGGTATCCGTTATTGATCAGGTAAAGATTTGTAGGTTTGTTTTCATAAACATAGTGAATACTTACAGCCGTAGTGGCAAAGGCAAGACCTGTAAGCAATCCGAGTTTGATGCCGTAAGAGACCTCCTGTAAAAAATTGAACTTTACAATTAATACCTCCAGTCCAAAGCAGACTATTAACGTCAGAATAAATGTTGAGACCAGCATGCCACCCATTCCCTTTTTCAGATCGGGGTTACCCGTATCAAGCTTTACGAGTTGCGCCCATTTGGTTCCGAATAATGCTTTGGAATACCATAAGGCGCCCAGCATAAAGTAGGCTGCTGCAGCTATTAATACGGCAAGCCAATTAATGTGTGAAAGAAATTCAGTGTTCATAATAGTTGATTTTGGTTGAGAAAAGCTAGGCACAATAATCGGATTTTCAAAATCACCAGGAAAACAAAAAGCCTGCTGTTATTCAGCAGGCCTCAATTAATAAGTTTAATTACATTACAATCTCTTTATTTTAATATTCCGGAACCAAACCTTATCACCATGATCCTGCAAACAAATCCTTCCTTTTTTAAAAGTGCCAAAATCCGACCACTGTTTGAATTTACTGGCGGCTATCATTTTTTTCCAGTTATCGTCCCACAACTGGGTAGACACAACATTTTCTCCATTAAGCCAGAAATCAAGCTTGCCATTTAAACATTTTATTTCTACCTGGTTCCATTCCAACGCCGGCTTTACTGTTTCTTTACTGCAACTGATCAGGTCATACAAATCCCCCGCACGATGTTTTAAAATTTTTGCATCGGGATGACCATTGTTGTCGAGTACCTGCATTTCAGGCCCGGTGTGATATGGCCTGTTATATCTGCTACTATCTTCATTCACATAAAACATAATACCACTGTTTCCATTCGTGTCAACCTTCCATTCAAGCTTCAAATGAAAATTTTCGAATTCTTCGTCAGTTACTATATCCTGGGCGGATGTATCTGTCTTTAGTGATGCATCAAATTGAAGGCTGCTGTCCGTCACTTTCCATCCATTACTTATGCCACCGCCCCCGTACTTGTGCCATCCTTTTGCTGTCGTTCCATCAAATAATGATTGCCATCCATCTTTTTTTTCATCTTCGGTCAGCATGCTTTGTGTATTTGTTGTCGGTTCAACGCTGGTTTCTTCTGCTTTTTCAGATGTACTATCGTTACAGGAAAATAAAGAAATTGCTGTTAAGCAATAAAGAAGTTTTTTCATTACAGTTATTTATTTTTTAGTAACAAAACATATTGAGCCAGCGTTTCTGCATCTTCCCGTGACATGGTGGGATGAGGGGCCATCGGGATGGTACCCCACACGCCACTACCACCTGCAATTATTTTATCAGCAAGGTATCTTACTGCCGTATCCTGTCCCGCATACTTATTAGCCACCTCTCTCCATGCCGGTCCCTGGCTTTTTTCATCAACTAAATGACAGGTCCTGCAATCACTATTGGCAATAATTGTAATGGCTTTCTGATAAATGGGATTGCTGCTGAGATCATCTGTAGTGCCTTCCGCTTTTTGTTCGGTTGTTGTCGACGTTGTCTCATCTTTTTTCTCATCGCCACCGCATGCAGCAAACACAGCAAGCGCTGCACCTATAATAATTGTCTTTTTCATACCGTTGATTTTTTTAAAGGTTAGTAAAGGTATTTTATTATTCTAATCCTAATACTTTTCGGTTAAATTTTTCATTGCTCGCTTGTCCGGCAAAATCATCAAACGCTTTTTCTGTAACGCGAATAATATTCTTTTTGATAAAATGGGCACCTTCTCTTGCACCGTCTTCAGGATGTTTTATGCAACACTCCCACTCCATAACCGCCCAACCTGCATAGTCATACTGTGTCAGCTTACTAAAGATGGTCTTGAAATCAACTTGCCCATCTCCCAACGAACGAAATCGTCCTGCTCTTTCAATCCAACCCTGGAAACCGCCATATACACCCTGCTTTCCTGTTGGATTAAACTCGGCATCCTTTACATGAAACATTTTTATGCGTTCATGATAAATATCTATATAATCAAGATAATTGAGACATTGCAAAACAAAATGCGAAGGATCATAAAGCAGGCAAGCTCTTTTATGATTGTTTACTTTTTCTAAAAACATTTCATAACTAATCCCATCATGCAGGTCTTCACCAGGATGAACTTCATAACAAATATCGACCCCGCTTTGATCAAAATGGTTCAATATCGGAAGCCATCGGTTTGCTAACTCTTTAAATCCTGATTCAACTAGCCCCGCAGGTCGCTGGGGCCATGGATAAATAGTTGGCCATAATAATGCACCACTGAATGTTGCATGGGCATCCAACCCCAGATTTTGCGAGGCCGTTGCCGCCCACTTTAATTGCTGAACAGCCCATTCAGTCCGTGCTTTCGGATTTCCTTTTACATTATCAGGTGCGAAACCATCGAACAGATCATTATAAGCAGGGTGCACAGCCACTAACTGGCCTTGCAAATGTGTTGACAATTCAGTGATCTCTAACCCTGCTTCATTCACCAATCCTTTCAATTCATCAGCGTAGGTTTTACTTTCGGCTGCTTTCCTCAGATCCATACACCGCGGATCCCAGGTTGGAATTTGCACACCGACAAAGCCAAGACTTCTTGCCCATTGGCAAATTGTTTTCAAGTTATCAAATGGTGGCTTATCACCCATGAACTGTGCAAGAAAAATTGCGGGTCCTTTAATGGTCTTCATTTTTATATTACTTTTTATACACCAAAAACTTCAAGAACCAAATGACAAATTCCAAAGAGATAAGAAAATCATAATCACTTTTTAATTACACCCCTTTTTTATTTCGATATTGAATTTTATTTGGGATTTGATGCTTGAGATTTGATTTTTATTAAACAACAAAATTCGTCCACTTGTTATCTGACTTTCCCGAAGCGACTACATTCTCTATAAATGCCATCCCTCTAATCCCTTCCTCTACACCCGGGAAATCAAGCCACTCTTCTTTCGGTTTTTCCCCATTCATTTTCGCCCGGACGGTTAAAGAAAAATTTCTATACAAATTTGCGAACGCTTCAAGATACCCTTCGGGATGACCAGCTGGTGTTCTTGAATTATGTGATGCATAAGAACTCACATAACCAGTGCCGGCACGATAAATTTCGGCAGGTTTATCCAGCCATTTTACTAATAATGTATTTGCATCTTCCTGCTTCCATTCAAGACCGCCCTTTTCACCGTACACTCTTATTTTTATACAATTTTCTTCACCCGCAGCAATCTGTGTTGCCATCAGCACACCAGTAGCGCCATTATTAAATTTCAAAAATGCTGCACCATCATCATCAAGCATTCTGCCATCAACTACAATATTCAGATTAGCACACAAATGTGTAACCTGCAAACCCGTTACATATTCAGCTATATTAAATGCATGTGTTCCGATATCACCCATTGCGCCGGCGATACCACTACGTTTAGGGTCCGTACGCCATGATGCCTGCGCATTTCCTTCACTTTCTTTCAACGTACTAAGCCATCCCTGCGGATACTCCACATACACTTTTCTTATTTTACCAAGCATTCCATTCTTTAGCATTTGTTTTGCCTGTTTTACCATAGGAAATCCGGTATAGGTATGCGTAAGTAAAAGGGACAACCCGGTTTGTGCTAACTTTTCTTTTAATTGTTTTGCCTGCTCAAGAGAAAAAGTAATTGGCTTTTCGATCACCACATTAAAGCCCTTATCAAGCGCCATCATGGCGGGATCAAAATGAACAAAGTTGGGAGTGACGATGCTGACAAAATCAATTCGCTTATCTTTTGGCATTGCGGCTTCTTTTTCAAGCATCACTTTATAGTCTGTATATATCCTGGATTCATCAAGAAACAGGCTTTTCCCGGAATCAATCGCAATTTCAGGGTTAATACTTAATGTGCCGGCAACAAGCTCAACTTGTGCATCCATATTAAAAGCGAAGCGATGAATGGCACCGATGAATGCATCCTTGCCACCACCGATCATTGCCATTCTGAGTTTCCTGTTTTCCATATTTCAAACAGTTGTTTGTGGTTTGATATAAAATAAATTAGTGAACAGTGAAGGTAAATGTGTTTTTAAAAATAGTACATTTAGCCTTTCCAACATTTTTTTCATAAAAACTAACGAAATGCAAGCCGTAAACAGAAACCAACTTTTTGTCGCCAGTTGTTTAGCTCTTTTAGTCACTTCACTTTCTTTTGGTATCAGGGCTGGCATACTTGGCAGACTTGGAGTGCAATTCAATTTAGACAAGGCAGAGCTCGGCACAATTGCCGCAACAGCTTTTTGGGGATTTCCGTTAGCAGTTATTATTGGAGGCATGGTCGTGGATGTGATTGGGATGAAAAGGTTGCTTGTTCTTGCTTTCATTTTTCACCTTGTGGGTATTGTGCTTACCATTTTTGCAGGGAGCTTTGGAAATCCATTCTGGGCTTTGTTTATTTCTACGTTATGTATCGGTATTGCCAATGGAACGGTAGAAGCCGCTTGCAACCCCTTAGTTGCCTCGTTGTATACAGATAACAAAACAACTAAGCTGAATCATTTTCATTTATGGTTTCCGGGAGGGATCGTAATCGGAACGCTTTTGGTTTATTTCCTTGACAAAGCCGGAATTGGTTGGCAAATACAGATGGCGCTCATGATCATTCCAACCCTTATTTATGGTTACCTGTTCCTCCGGCAGAGTTTCCCGGTTACGGAAAGAGTCGCCAGTGGCATTTCAACAGGTGAAATGTATAAATCGCTTGCCAGTCCATTATTTATTTTTATGATCATTTGCATGTTTGGTACGGCAATCACTGAATTATTTACCGGTCAGTGGATAGAATTACTTTTAAAGAATGTTACCGAAAATGCGTTGCTGATATTAACGGTAACAACCGGTGTCATGGTCATAGGTCGTGGCTTTGCGGGCCCTGTAGTTCATAAATTCTCACCGCAGGGCGTATTATTGGGTTCAGCCGTCCTGGCTACTTTAGGACTGTATATGTTGGGACATACCTCGGGAAATATGTTATTTGTAGGCGCTCTTGTTTTTGGTGCAGGTGTTTGTTATTTCTGGCCATGTATGCTCGGTTTTGTTTCAGAATATTTACCAAAAACCGGAGCGGTTGGTATTAACCTTATGGGCGGAGCCGGTATGTTTGCTGTTTCATTATATACAATGGTAATGGGTGGGGTATATGACCGACTCATTTTAAAAGAACTTCCACCGGGCGCTGATTTAAAAGTGTATAATGCAACTGAGGCTACCGCTCCGATGAAGGAAGCATTAGCAGCGGCTAATAAAGCTGCAGGACCAGAAGTGATAAACACAACTTTGGTTATTCCAGTAATCTTGATTATCGCATTTACGGGTCTTGTTCTTTATATGCGTAACAAACCGAAACCTGTCTTACAAGCTGCAGCACACTAAATATAACATTATTGAACACCATATGAAATCAACTACGCGGTTCCAGCTTTCGCTCATGATGTTTCTTCAGTTCGTTGTATGGGGATCATGGTACGGACAACTTTCCAAATATCTTTTTGCGATCAATTTTGATGGAGTACAGGTTGGCAATATCTACGCTACATTTTCAATTGCAATGATCATCTCGCCATTTTTGGTGGGCATGCTTGCCGACAGATTTTTTGCTGCACAAAAAGTATTAGGTGTTTTGAATCTGATCGGCGCAGCTTTATTGTTTATGCTCACTAAAATAACTGACTATGATGCTTTTTACTGGACAATGCTTGTGTACTGTTTAACCTTTGCGCCTACTATTGCGCTGACCAGTTCTATCTCTATGCGTCAAATGACTGCACCTGAAAAAGAATTTCCCCTTATTCGTTTGATGGGAACTATTGCATGGATTGCCGTTACAAACCTGATTGGCTTTATGGGTTGGGGTGATCAGAGTACAATTTTTTACATATCAATGATCACCGCGGCTGTTATCGGCCTTTATGCTTTTACTTTACCCGATACTCCTCCTACCATTAAAGGTCCCGTTAGCGTCGGACAAATCATAGGCAAAGACGCATTTGTTTTATTTAAAGACAGGTCATTCACAATATTCTTTATCTCATCTATATTGATATGTATACCTCTTTCCTTTTACTATGCAATGGGTAATCCTTCGATAACAGATGCATATAAAAATGCATTTATTGCTGCGAATCCCGGTGCGGAACTGCCAAAAACATTTTTTGTCGAAAATAAGATGTCCCTGGGACAGGCTTCCGAAGTCTTCTTTATGTTGCTGTTGCCTTTCGCATATAGAAAATTTGGTATAAAATGGATATTAATTTTGGCTATCGTTGCATGGATCATTCGATTTCTTTGTTTTGGCTATGGCAATGCAACGTCCGCTGAATGGATGCTTTATACAGGGATTTTGTTACATGGTATTTGTTTCGACTTCTTTTTTGTAAGCGGCATGATTTACAGCGATCAAAAAGCAGGGGAAAAAATAAAATCGCAGGCTCAAGGTTTGATCTCGCTTGCCACTTATGGTGTAGGTATGTATATAGGTTCTGTCGTGGCTGGTTATGTACAAAAATTATATACGACTGGTGTTGGTAATAATGCTGTTACAAACTGGACGAATGTTTGGCTCGTTCCTGCAGGCATCGCAGCCGTTGTGCTGGTTTTATTTTTAGTCTTATTTAATGAAAAAAGAAAGGCCTTTGAACCAAAAGTGAGTCTTTAATGTTTGTAACTTTAGAATTCGCTCGTTAATATGAAAAAATCAAACCGTCGCGATGCCTTGAAAAAAATTGCAGCAGGAACTGCAGCCGCAACTGTCGCTCCATTTATAAGTTCGTTTGCCTCCAAAGAAACACTTTCAGAAAAACTAAAGTTGAAAGGTAATATCAATCACTCTGTTTGTCAATGGACATACAATCATATTACGTTGGAAGAACTCTGTGTCGAAGTAAAAAAAATCGGGATCGGTGCTATTGACCTGATTGCTCCAAAAGACTGGCCCATACTTAAGAAACATGGTGTATACAGCTCGATGTGTTACATAGCAGGCAAAGTGAGTCTTACTGAAGGCTGGAATAACAAAAGTTTTCATCCCCAACTGATAAAAGATTTTACTGAGACCATTCCTCTTGTAAAGGAAGCTGGTTATAAAAACCTGATCTGTTTTAGTGGTAACCGTAAAGGTATGGATGATGAAACCGGGATGAATAACTGTGCAGAAGGGTTAAAACAAATCATAGGACTTGCTGAAAAAAATGGCGTCACGATCCAGATGGAATTATTGAATAGCAAAATAGATCACAAAGATTATATGTGTGATAAAACGCCATGGGGTGTTGAACTGGTAAAAAAAATCGGTTCTCCAAATTTCAAATTGCTTTATGACATATACCATATGCAGATCGATGAGGGAGATGTGATCAGAACAATACGCGATAACTATCAATATATTGGACACTATCACACGGCGGGTGTTCCGGGCCGGCATGAAATAAATGAAAGCCAGGAATTGTATTACCCGGCAATAATGGAGGCAATTGTGAAAACGGGTCATAAAGGTTATGTGGCGCAGGAGTTCATGCCGACAGGAAAAACAAATGATGAAAAAATAGCAGCATTAAAAGATGCTGTAAGAAGATGTGATGTGTGACCCCCGGTCCTCCGCCGGAGGCGGAGTGACTAAGGTTGAAGATGTCACAAATGATTGAAACCGTTTTATTCCGAAAGAGTAAAATTTCAATAGCCCCGGGTTTTAACCCGGGGTTGAATAAAAGATTTTCAAAAGAATCCCTTAGGGATTCAATTTTCAGATCTTGAATAGAATGACTGTAGTATGAGTGTGGGACGCAACAAATTTAAAAGTAGCAATTAAGTGGATAACATAATAAATTAATCAAACTAAAAACTCTCCCGAAAAGGATAAGGCTTCAAAGCCCCCTTTAGGGATTTGGGGGTTAAATCATGGCAGACAACAACACATTTGATGCGATAGTAGTTGGCTCAGGTATTAGTGGTGGCTGGGCAGCTAAAGAGCTTACAGAAAAAGGGCTTAAAGTAATCATGCTTGAAAGAGGCTTCAATATTGAACACGGAAAAGATTATGAGCAAACTAATAAACCTGTATGGGAATATCCGCATCGTGGTGGCAGGACTCAAAAGATGATCGCTGAATATCCTTTCCTGAAAAGAGATTATCCTTTGAATGAAAGAAATCTTCATTTCTGGGCAAGTGATAAGGACTGCCCCTATACAGAGACAAAAAGATTTGATTGGTTTCGCGGTTATCATGTAGGCGGCCGTTCCTTAATGTGGGGCAGGCAAAGCTATCGCTGGTGTGAAACAGACTTTGCTGCAAATGCGAAAGAGGGCATCGCTATTGATTGGCCGATCAGGTATAAGGACATTGAGCCATGGTATACTCATGTTGAAAAATTTGCAGGCATCCAGGGTTCAGCTGAAAACCTGGCCATTTTGCCTGACAGCCATTTTTTACCCGCGATGGAATTAAATGTGGTTGAAAAAGATGTAGCTGCAAAAATCAAACAGCATTACAATAATAAACGTACGCTGATCATTGGTCGTACAGCGCATGTTACAGGGCCTTTAGGTCATAGTCCGCAGAGAACAAATTGCCAGTACCGCGACATGTGCTGGAATGGATGTCCCTTCGGCGCATATTTTAGTACACAATCATCTACATTGCCTGCTGCGATGGCAACAGGTAACCTTACGCTTCGCCCTTTTTCAATCGTACATCAAATTATTTATGATAAGGATACCAAAAAAGCAAAAGGCGTAAGAATAATTGACGCGGAAACAAACCAGAGTACTGATTTTTTTGCAAAAGTTGTTTTTCTGTGTGCTTCGGCGCTGAACTCTGCCTGGGTATTGATGAATTCAGCTACAGATATTTGGCCTGAAGGTTTAGGCAGCAGCAGTGGTGAGTTGGGACATAACATTATGGATCATCATTTTCGGTGTGGTGCCAGTGGCGAAGTAGAAGGATTTGATGATAAATATTATTTCGGTCATCGTCCTACTGGATTTTATATCCCCCGCTTCAGAAATTTTGGAGATGATAAAAGAGATTATCTCCGTGGCTTTGGATACCAGGGCAGCGCCAGCAGAAATGGCTGGGGCCGTGAAGTTGCTGAACTCAGTATTGGTGCTGAATTGAAAGATGCATTGAGTGAACCGGGTGGATGGAGGATCGGCGCTACAGCATTTGGCGAAACGCTTCCCTATCATGATAACAAGATCACGTTGAATAAAAATGTAAAAGATAGATGGGGGCTGCCTGTATTGGATTTCGACGTGGAATTCAAAGAGAATGAGAAAAAAATGCGGGTAGATATGAAGGCGGATATGAAAGAGATGTTGGAAATAGCCGGCGTAAAAAATGTAAGGGATTATGATGGTGACAATGCGCCTGGTATGGGTATTCATGAAATGGGATCTGCACGTATGGGCCGTGATCCAAAAACATCAGTATTAAATGGCAATAACCAGGTATGGGATTGCACGAATGTATATGTAACTGATGGTGCCTGTATGACAAGTGCATCCTGTGTGAACCCATCACTTACTTATATGGCAATGACAGCCCGTGCTGCAAATCATGCAGTCAATGAATTGAAAAAATTAAACGTATAGAAAATCAATAATTATTAATTAGTAATTATTAATTATTAAAAAAAACTTTATGAACAGAAGAGAACTCTTAAAAATGGTTGCTGCTGCTACTGGTGGTGTTGTTATCGGTGGCGAATTTTTTCTTACCGGTTGTAAAAATCCTGACGCAGGTGTTGGCACTTCAGCCACTTTCACCGAATCTGATATCGCGTTTTTAGATGAAGTGGCCGAAACAATTTTTCCAAAAACGGCGACACCCGGCGCTAAAGATGCAAAGGTTGGTCAGTTTATGACCGTAATGGTAACGGATTGCTATGAAGAAAAGGATCAGAAAGCTTTTCGTGAGGGTATGAAAACGATCAACGATGCTTGTGAAAAAATGCATAAGCATGGCTTTATGAAAGCAACACCAGAACAACGCAAAGAATTGCTGGTCGCAGCCGATAATGAACGAAAGGATTACCAAAAAAATAAGAAGAAAGAAGATCCGAATCATTATTTCCAGGCTTTCAAACAGCTAACAATTTTAGGCTACTTTACTTCGAAGGAGGGGAGACAAGGTGCTACCCGATATGAGCCTGTACCCGGCAGGTATGAAGGAGATGTACCGTATAAAAAAGGAGATAAGATCGTAACAGGCTTGAGTTAAATCCAAACCCCTAAATCCCCTAAAGGGGACCTGGGGGAAGAGTATTTATAATAAGATTTCTGTTTTTCAAATAAATTCAATAGTTGAAAATTAGTTACAGAAAATCAATAAGCATTTTTAGTTAAAAAGCCTCCGCCTCGGGCGGATTTGGGGGTTTATATGCAAGAACAATTTGATGCAATAGTTGTCGGCTCCGGTATAAGCGGCGGGTGGGCTGCAAAAGAACTTTGTGATAAAGGATTAAAAGTTTTATTGCTTGAACGTGGCCGCGATGTTGTTCATTTGAAAGATTATCCTACCGCTACAAAAGATCCCTGGCAATTCGCTCACCGCGGAACAATGCCTCCTTCAGTTCTCAAAGAAAATCCCATCGTCGCAAAATGTTATGCATTCGGCGAGGCCACCGAACATTTTTTTGTAAAAGATATCGAGCATCCATACATACAGGAGAAGCCTTTTGATTGGATCAGAGGTTACCAGGTAGGTGGCAAATCATTGCTGTGGGCAAGACAGGTACAACGCTGGAGTAAGTTTGATTTTGAGGCCCCGGGCCGGGATGGTTATGCAACTGAGTGGCCAATCGGCTATAATGATATGGCGCCCTGGTACAGTCATGTTGAAAAATTTGCAGGCATCAGCGGTAATAAAGATGGATTGGAAAATCTGCCCGATGGTGAATTCTTACCGCCATGGGATATGAATGTGCTGGAGAAACACATCGTTGCCCAATTAAAAGCACATTATCCTGACCGTCCCGCCGTTATTGGCAGATGTGCCCATCTTACGCAGCCTGCAGACATTCATATCCAACAAGGAAGACAACAATGCCAGGCAAGAAGTTTATGTGAACGTGGCTGCCCATTCGGTGGTTATTTCAGCAGCAATGCTTCTACAATTCCCTGGGCGCAGAAGTCAGGTAATCTTACATTGAAAACAGATGCCGTTGTTCATTCCATTATTTATGACGACAAGCAAAAAAAAGCTTCCGGCGTAAAAGTCGTCGATGCAAAAACAAACCAAACGACTGAATACCGCGCGAGATTAATTTTTGTAAATGCGGCGTGCTTAAATACAAATCTTATTTTATTGAATTCAAAATCTGATCGTTTTCCAAATGGACTTGGCAATGACAATGGTCTTTTAGGAAAATTTATTTGCTTTCATAATTATCGCGGCAGCATGTCTGCTACTTATGATGGCTTTAATGAATTTGTTACCTATGGCCGCCGGCCAACAATGATCATCATGCCATCATTCAGGAATGTTCGCAAACAAGAGATGCCTTTTAAACGGGGTTATCTTGTTGCCTTTAGCGCTTACAGAAACCAGGGGAAAGGTTACGATGGCATTGGTGCTGAATTAAAAGATTCACAAACTCAGCCAGGTAGTTGGGGAGTGTTTATGATGATGCAGGGTGAAACAATTCCAAAAGAAACAAACCATGTCCGGTTAAGCCCGGATAAGAAAGATGCGTGGGGAATCCCTCAACTGATCACGTCTGTTGGCTATGATGAGAACGATGAATTGATTGTAAAAGATTTTTTGGAGCAGGGAAAGGAAATGCTGGAAAAAGCTGGTTGCAAAAACGTTTATGTCAATGACACTAAGCAAGCTCCGGGTTTGGATATCCACGAAATGGGTGGAGTAAGAATGGGAAAGGATCCAAAAACATCAATGCTTAATAAATGGAACCAGTTTCATAATTGTCCAAATGTATTTGTCACTGATGGCGCTTGTATGACCTCGACCGGCACGCAGAATCCGTCATTGACATTTATGGCAATCACAGCACGAGCGGCAAATTATGCGGCTGATGAATTGAAGAAGGGGAATTTGTGAACCCCCTGTCCCCCTAAAGGGGGAACTTAGTTACAACAGTTCTTTTTATTTTCTTTAATTTAAGATAACCGAAAGTGTAATTGCGTTACGGGCTTACGTAATTCTCTGTTGCCTCGGACACTTATACTTTATTAAAGTCTTCAACATCTCTGATTGTGAATACTTGTGATTCGTTGAATTTATTTCAATAGTTGAAATGAAATACAAAAATGAATAAATATTCTTACTTTAAAGCCTCCGCCTCGGGCGGATTGGGGGGTCTGATATGAATACATATGATGCTATTGTAGTCGGCTCCGGCATTTCGGGTGGCTGGGCTGCAATGGAGTTATGTAAAAAAGGTTTAAAAACAATTGTCCTTGAAAGAGGCCGCCAGGTTGAGCATTTAAAAGATTATCCTACTGCAAACCTGGCTCCTTGGGAACTGCTTCATCGAAACAGTCACACAAAAAAAATTAAAGATGATCAGCATATACAAATTCGTGGTTTTTGTAATGAATCCAACAGCCACTTTTTTGTAAATGATAAAGAACATCCCTATGTGCAAAAAAAACCTTACGATTGGATACGCGGTTATCATGTAGGTGGAAGGAGCTTAATGTGGGGGAGACAATGCTATCGCTGGAGTGATCTGGATTTCGAAGCAAACGCAAAGGACGGTCACGGTATTGATTGGCCGATCCGTTACAAAGATATAGCGCCGTGGTATACTTATGTAGAACGCTTTGCCGGGATCAGCGGCAGCAAAGAAGGATTGCCGCAACTACCCGATGGCGATTTTCTGCCTCCTATGGAAATGAATGCTCTTGAGACACATGTATCAGATAGCATTAAACAAAAGTTTACTGATGGCAGAAGAATGATCATTGGACGTGTAGCCAACCTAACAAGAGGATGGAACGGTCGCGGACCGTGCCAGTACCGCAACATGTGTGACAGGGGTTGTCCCTTTGGCGGATACTTCAGCAGTAACTCTGCTACGTTACCCGTTGCGGCAGGTACAGGCAACTTAACTCTGCGTCCTCATTCAATTGTTATGGAGGTGATGTATGATAAGGAAAAACGAAAAGCAAAAGGAGTTCGCATCATTGATGAGAATACCAAAGAAGCTATAGAATATTACGCAAAAATTATTTTTCTGAATGCATCAACCTTAGGTTCTACCAGTATTCTTTTAAATTCTGTCTCTGAAGTTTTTCCCAACGGAATGGGTAACTCAAGTGATCAATTGGGACGAAATCTTATGGATCATCATTATCATGTGGGAGCTGGTGGTAATTATGATGGTTTTAAGGACAAAGTTATTTATGGCCGCCGGCCGAATGGTATTTATGTCGCCCGTTTCCGAAACATAGATGAAAAAACAAAAAGATCCGATTATCTGCGTGGATTTGGCTACCAGGGCGGCGCTTCCAGGGGCAGGAGTTGGAATGGTGATGGAGTGGGAACTGAATTAAAAGAAAAAATGACTGAACCAGGCGAATGGGGTTTTTGGTTAGGGAGTTGGGGTGAACAGCTGCCACACCCGGACAACAGGGTGACATTAAGCAAAACAGAAAAAGATAAATGGGGACTGCCACAACTCGAAATTGATTGCGAATGGAAAGAAAATGAAATTGCAATGCGCAAGGATATGATGAACAGTGCGGCCGAAATGCTTGAAGCGGGAGGCTTAAAAGATATTTATACGTTCAATGATGAAAAGGCTTATCCCGGATTATGTATTCATGAGATGGGAACAGCAAGGATGGGAAATGATCCAAAAACTTCAGTGCTAAACAAGTGGAACCAGCTACACGAAGTAAAAAATGTATTTAATACAGACGGGGCCTGTATGACCTCTTCTGCCTGCCAAAATCCTTCAATTACCTATATGGCATTGACGGCAAGGGCAGCAGATTATGCAATAAGTGAACTGAAAAAAGGAAATTTATAAACCCCTAAATCTCCGCCAATGGCGGAGACTTTAAAGCTTTTGATTTGTTAATGTCTCAGAAAAATCCATATAAAAAAGGCGGCATGTTTGAAGGCGCATCCTTTTTGCTTTTTGAAAATGCAAAAAAATTACGCAACAAGATGACCTCTGCCGAAGAAGTAATGTGGATGCATTTAAGGAAAGGAATAAGCGGGTATAAATTTCGCAGACAGCATCCAATTGGAAATTATATTGCAGATTTCTTTTGTCATAAGGCAAAACTAATTGTCGAAGGCGGTGGCTCAGTCCATAATAACGATGAAATCAAGAAAAGTGATTTCATAAGGCAAAGCGATTTAGAAAAACTAGGATACACTATATTGAGGTTTACCAATGAGGAAGTTTCAAAACAAACTGAAACGGTTCTTAATAAAATTTCAGAAATTGTAAATATCATTATTAACAACAAAACTTCGAAAATCGGAGTCTAAAAGCCTCCGCCTGCGGCGGATTGGGGGTTTAACATATGGAACGTAGAGAACTCTTAAAACTCGTCGCCTTAGCTACCGGCGGCGCTGTAATCGGCGGAGAATTTTTCCTTGCCGGTTGTAAAAACAAAGATGCCGGAGTTGCCGAAGGTGCTTTTTCGCAAAACGATATTGCTTTTCTTGACGAAGTAGCTGAAACCATTATACCAAAGACCACTACGGCCGGAGCGAAAGAAGCGGAAGTGGGTAAGTTTATGACCGTGATGGTAAATGACTGTTACGATGAAGCTGACCAGAAAATATTTCATGAAGGCATAAAAAAATTGGATGATGCCTGCAAAAAAATGCATAGTCATGGTTTTATGAAAGCAGAACCAACTCATCGCAACCAATTATTGACATCGCTTGATAAAGAGGCAAAAGAATATATGAAAACGAAGAAGCAAGAAGATCCAAATCATTATTTTGTAATGATGAAACAACTTACCTTGCTTGGTTACTTTACGTCAAAGCCCGGGATGGAACAAAATTTCAACTATGCTCAAACGCCGGGTAAATACGATGGTGCTGTACCTTATAAAAAAGGCGATAAACTTTTTGTATAAAATTTTAAAAATTTAAATATGGAAAGAAAAGAGTTTCTAAGATTAAGCGGCGGGCTGGCATTAGCTGGTCTTGTCTCAAAGCCGGGTTTTGCTTCATGCTCAAATAGTGGAGACAAGCTTAAAGAATTTGGAATACAACTATGGAGTGTGCGGGATGATCTTGGTAAAGACCCCAAAGGAGTCTTAAAACAGTTGTCCGCTTATGGATATAAGCAAATAGAGAGTTTTGAAGGCAGCAAGGGCATGTTTTGGGGGATGAGTAACACGGAATTTAAAAGTTATATGGATGAATTGGGAATGAAAATCATCTCCAGTCATTGTGATATCACAAAAGATTTCGAAAAGAAGGCTGCTGATGCCAGTGCAATTGGAATGAAATATTTGATTTGCCCATGGAAAGGACCGCAGAAAGACCTGGATGCATTTAAAAAATTTGCAGATGAGTTTAACCAGAAAGGCGAGATATGCAAGAAGAATGGAATTCGCTTTGCCTATCACAACCATGACTATTCATTTGTAACGATGAATGGCGAAATGGGCCAGGATGTAATGATGAAGAATACAGATCCCAACCTTGTAGATTTTGAATTAGACATGTATTGGGTAGTAGCAGGCGGGCAGGATATTGAGACCTGGTTAAAAAAGTATCCTAAACGTTTTCGGCTGGGGCACGTAAAAGACCGTAAGAAAGGCGCGACTGCCACAGATAAAGATGCAAGTACTGACCTCGGTACAGGAAGTATTGACTATGCCAAAATCCTCAAGACAGCAAAAAAAGAAGGAATGGAATATTTTATTGTAGAACAGGAACGCTGGGACGGCACAACACCTATGCAGGCTGCAGCCGCAGACGCCGCTTATATGAAAAGTCTTTCTATCTAAAATTATGTCAATGCATTTCTTAACGCCCTGACTTCATCAGGGCTTATTTCATTATTAGTATAACTCTCTTCAGAATTGGCAAAGGCAGGATGAATAAATTGCATCGGGCTTTTTGCTTTTCCACGAAGCGAGGAATGAAATTCTAAGCAACCGGTTTTGTCTGCAAGCGTTTTTATATTTTCTTTTCGTACACCGCTTCCCGGCATGATGATGATTCGATCATCTGCCTTTGCATTTAATTCTGCAATCAACTCAACCGCTTTACTGTTGACTGCAGACTGCCCACTGCCAACTGAAAGCTGTTGTCCAGAGGTAAGTATTCTTTGGCAACCAATCTCAATCAATTCTTCCAGGCCTTGAAAGGGGTCTTTACACCGATCAAATGCGCGATGAAATGTAACATCTAATGGATAAGCAAGCTCAATCAATGCTGAAGTTCTCGTAACGTCAATGGTCCCATCCATGTTAAGCAACCCTATCACTATTCCTTCACAACCTAAATCTTTACACAGTTTAATATCATTTTTCATTATCTCAAACTCATCCTTATTGTATAAAAAATCACCACCTCTTGGACGAATGATCGGGAATAAAGGGACAGTAAAAGCTTCCCTGCACTTCTTTATATGAGCATAAGACGGCGTCGTACCACCCTCGGCAAGGTTGGCACAAAGCTCAATACGATCGGCGCCGCCTTCAACTGCGGATCTTGTTGTAAGAAAATCGGAAGTGGCTATTTCAATGATGTAGGTCATAGATCAAAAAAAACAAATAACAAATGACAAATAACAAATAAAATTCAAATCAAAAAACTAGTGCCGGCATTGTATTTATAAGAAAGAGAGAAGCAGCAATTTTTGAAATTTTTAATTTATTTGGTTCTTGGAATTTGATTTTTGGGATTTAATTTTAGCTAAACCAGCTCTTAGACTTCACCAACTTTTCGATCTCGTTTGTCCTTATTGCATAATCAAATCCCGGGTGAATAGCATATGCTCCAACCTGTCCTTTTTTGTTTACCGCGAGAAAGGCAACCTGTATATCTTTTGCTTTTTCTTTTTTGATCTTTACAATTCGCTCAATCACTTTCCTGCACGCTGCTTCCGGAGATAAACCCTGGCGCATTAACTCAACCACTGAATGGGAACCGGCCACACGGATCACGTCTTCGCCCTGGCCTGTTGCCGTGCAGGCACCCACCTCATTGTCAACAAAAAGTCCCGCCCCAATGATTGGTGAATCTCCCACCCTCCCGCGCATCTTAAAACCAGCGCCACTGGTTGTACAACTGCCGCTTAAATTTCCAAATGAATCCATCGCTACCATTCCAATTGTATCGTGATTCCATTCGCCGTTATCTAACCTGGTTGGTGCAAATGGCCCATGACCTTGTTTGTTTTCGATATTTATAGCCGGTGGCTTGTACTCTGATTTCTTTAACCAGTTCTCATATGCTTTCTGTGCTTCGGGTGAAAGCTTTTGATCCTCTAATGGGAATCCTTCCGCAATTGCAAACTGCTGGGCTCCGACACCAACCAACATAACATGCGGTGTTTTTTCCATTACTCTTCTTGCAACAGAAATAGGATGTTTGATTCTTTCCAAAAAAGCAACGCTACCACAATTGAATTTATCATCCATGATAGATGCATCGAGCGTAACAAAACCATCGCGGTCAGGATGGGCATTAAGCCCAACACAACAATTCTGTGATGCTTCAGTTACCATTACTCCTTTTTCCACTGCATCAATTGCTTTACCTTTCTTGCTTAAAACCTCCCATGCAGCTTTATTCGCAGCAATTCCGGCGTCCCAGGTGGAGATCACAACTGGTTTACCGACGATTTGCACGTTGGCGGCAAGGATTTTATTACCCGCAATAGTTGCGAAAGATGTAAATACTGATGCCCTGATAAACTTTCTCCGGTTGATCATTGTTTAGAAATTATGCTGTCGAAATTAACGGATTAACCTAAACTTTCCCTCTGAAACTGACAAAACGATGTATCTATTAACATACATCAATCCCTGCCCTGTCATAAAGCCTGAACTTTGCCAAAGAATTAGGATAACAGAAAAAGGAACAGATTTTGAACAAAACAGACCATCATGAAAATAGAAATAATCTCAGGGAGCCCACGAGTTAACAGCGTTACAAGAAGAGTTGCCTTAAATCTTAAAAAATGGCTGGATAATAATACAGATCATGTGACCGGCATCATAGATATGAAAGACTGGAATTTGCCGCCGGTGCAATCTGTTTTTGTCTCTGTTGACAGAACTCCGGATGAATTTAAAGCGCTTGCCGAAAGGGTCTTTAATGCCGATGCTTTTATTCTTGCAACTCCGGAATACAATGGCAGCTATTCACCAGCAATGAAAAATCTGCTGGATCATTTTCCAAAGCAACATCATAAACCTTTTGGGATTGTAACAGCTTCTCCCGGTGCATTTGGTGGAATAAGGGCTTCACAACAACTGCTGCAATTAATACCTTCTTTATTCGGTATTGCATCGCCTTATCTGCTAATTGTACCTGCAGTTGATAAGAAGTTTGATGAAACAGGAACCCTTATTGATCCAAACTTTGAAAAAAGCATACACAATTTTATTTCGGAATTTTTATGGTTGGCAGAAAATATTGTAACAACGGAAGCGGTTGCGTAGAGCCCCCTGCCCCCCAAAAGGGGTGACTTAGGTGGTATAGTTCTTTTGACTATTTAAACTTTTATGATTGTATGATTGTGTTCCCAACATAAGTAATTCCCTGCCTGCCGGCAGGCAGGTATTTGGCTTCTGTTGCGTCGCACACTTTAACTTTCGAATCGCTATTCAACAATTTATTAACTTTTTTAAAAGCTCCGCCAAGGCGGATTTGGGGTTTATGAAAACAATTCTTCATAGGGCAAATACAAGAGGTCATGCTAATCACGGCTGGCTCGACAGTTATCACACATTTAGTTTCGCGGGCTATCATGATCCCGAAAGAGTGCATTTTGGTGCATTAAGAGTGTTGAATGATGATACAGTAGCCGGAGGTATGGGCTTTGGTACACATCCACATGATAATATGGAGATCATTTCAATTCCTACCAGCGGTGATCTTGAGCATAAGGACAGTATGGGTAATACACAGGTCATAAGGCAAGGTGATGTGCAGGCGATGAGTGCCGGAACGGGTATTCAGCACGGTGAAAAAAATAAGAATTCCGATAAACCGGTTAAGTTTTTCCAGATCTGGGTTTTTCCTAACAAGAAAAATGTTGAGCCGCGTTATGATCAGAAAAATTTTTCTGATTCAGATAAACGTAATAACCTGTTGACGGTTGTTTCCCCAATTGGCACTAATGATGGCGGCGTACAAATTCACCAGGATGCATGGTTTAGTTTAGGCAAGCTCGACAAAGATTTCAACACGGTCTATAAATTAAAGAATAGAAACAATGGTGTCTATGCATTTGTGATCGAAGGTTCGGTTTCTGTCAATGGAGAAAAATTAGAGAAGAGAGACGGACTGGCAATTTCTGAAGCAGGTGAGTTAAAAATTCAGGCGAATAGCGATTGCGAACTGCTACTAATGGAAGTGCCAATATGAAACCTTTAGCTTTTGTCCCGATAGCTGTCGGGATTTAACTTTTGAATTTTTTTAAAACCTAAAATATATTCATGAACAGCAAGAGATCAGTTGAAGCAATTATAGCTCCCCCACCGGCACACATGGTGGGTGATGGTTTCAGGGTGCATAATTTTTTTCCCGGTACAAAACAAATCGGGAAAACGAGAATGAGTCCATTCTTTATGTTGGATTATGGTTCTAAAATTGAATTCAGTCCAAAAAATGAACCTCGTGGCGTTGGTGTGCACCCGCACGCCGGCTTCGAAACGGTGACTATCGCTTATCAAGGTAAAGTTGCACATCATGACAGCGCTGGCAATAGTGGCATCATTGGCGAAGGCGATGTACAATGGATGACGGCCGGTTCAGGGCTTTTGCATAAAGAATATCATGAAGAAGAATTCAGCAAGAAGGGCGGACCATTCCAGATGGTGCAGTTGTGGGTGAATCTTCCTGCAAAAGATAAAAAGACAAAACCTAAATACCAGGAAATCACCAATAACAGGATGGGCAGGTACCAATTACCTCATGAACAAGGATTTGTTGAAGTGATCGCCGGTGAATATGGCGGAGTAAAAGGGCCTGCAACAACATTTACCCCAATCCATGTTTACAATGCCAGATTAAAAAAAGATGCTGGGCTGGATCTGAGTTTTCCAAAAGAATTCAACACCGGTTTGCTGATAGTAGAAGGAAATGTAAAGGTAAATGGCATTAATGGGCATGCAGATCATTTTGTATTACTGAAAAATGATGGAGAAGATTTTTCTATTGAGACAACAGAAGATTCAATCATATTAGTTTTAGCGGGCGAGCCAATTAATGAACCTATTGTTGCTTACGGTCCTTTTGTTATGAATACATGGGAAGAAATTGAACAGGCAGTCAATGATGTAAATGCTGGGAAGTTTGGAGTGCTGGAAGATTAGGTAAACAAGTAAATAAGTATATCGGGTATATAAGGTATATAGAGGCTAGGTACTTTATATACTTTTTTTACTTTATATACTTTACATACTTTTTCTACTATCCCCTCGTTTTCCCTTCCATAAAATTCAAAAGGGTTTTTCTTGCATTCTTCTGCACCGCTCTTTTCATAAATCCGGTCCAGCCAAACCACACTCCTTTCCCGCCCAGTGCCTGGCCGATCCATGTGCTAAGCCTGAAAGCATCACTATGTTCAATGATCTTTCCATCTTTAAACCGCATAAATGCTTTTACATTATTTGTCACTTTCCTTCCTGTCTTTGAAAAAGTATATTTAGCAACCCACTTGCACGTTGCATATTCTTCATCCACATCTTCAATATCGGAAAAAGTCAAAGAAAAGTCTTTTGCATTCTTACATAACATTTCCCACATGGATTTCACTTCATCGCCCTTTAATGTAAGAAAAACAGGATCGCTGAAAATTATATCATCACTGTAGCAATCATTCATTGTTGTATAATCCAGCTTTTGAAAAGCAGAATAAAATCTTTCAATGATCTTTTTATTATCATTCATAAAATAGTTGATTGCTGTAAGTGGAGAATGGCTAAATTTATTACCCAAATCTAAATCATCATGCTCCGCAAACTGCCTCTTTTTTCGTTTTTATTTTCTTTCCTATTTACGACTGCACAAACAGACCAGGACAGCGCCTGGATTCGTGAAAATTATACTAAGCAGGAAACTTACATCCCGATGAGGGATGGTATAAAGCTCTTTACTGCTATTTATTCACCAAAAGACATGAGTGAAAAACATCCGATACTAATGGTGCGTACTCCTTATTCCTGTGCTCCATATGGTGCTGATTTTTCTGGTCGATTGACAGGCAGCCACTGGAAATATTATTGTCGTGAGAACTATATCATGGTTATACAGGACGTACGAGGAAGATGGATGAGTGAAGGAGAGTTTGTGGACGTTCGCCCATTTATAAAAGACAAAAAAACGAATAATGATATTGATGAAGCCAGCGATACTTATGATGCTATAGACTGGCTGCTAAAAAATTTACCCAATAATAATGGCAACGTGGGAGCATTTGGAATTTCCTATCCCGGGTTCTATGCTACAATGGTAGCCGCATCAGGTCATCCTGCTTTGAAAGCAGTAAGTCCGCAGGCGCCCGTTACCGAATGGTTTTTAGGCGATGACTTCCATCATAATGGTGCATTTTTTCAAATGGATGGTTTTAGTTTTTATTCTGGTTTTGGTAAGCCAAGACCTAAGCCGACCACAGTCG
Organism: Chitinophagaceae bacterium; assembly: GCA_025923075.1. GTDB lineage: Bacteria > Bacteroidota > Bacteroidia > Chitinophagales > Chitinophagaceae > VBAS01. The sequence continues at coordinate 7,372 of JAICGN010000041.1, read as the reverse complement.
GACCAACAGGATTTGATTTTAAGATCAGGGATAACTATGAATTCTATTTGCGGGCGGGAACCTTGAAAAATCTTGCAAAGATGATTGGTGACAGCATCAAATTCTGGCATGAAATGTACAAGCATCCTAACTATGATGACTGGTGGAAGGCAAGAGATGCCCGCAGGGCTATGTATAATATTAAACCTGCAATGCTTACGGTTGGCGGTTTGTTTGATGCGGAAGATTGTTACGGTGCATGGAATCTATATAAGGCAATCGAAAAACAAAATCCGGGCATAAGTAATAAGATCGTCATGGGACCATGGAGTCATGGTCAGTGGGGATCAAGGGATGGCTCTTTCCTGGGCAATATTCGTTTTGGTGCTGCAACTGCTTTATGGTATCAAAACAATATTGAAATTCCCTTTTTTAATTATTATCTGAAAGGCAAGGGCGCTGATCCTAAATTATCTGAAGCAACAATTTTCATTACGGGGGAAAATAAATGGAAGAATTTTGATCAATGGCCGCCGGCTGATGCCTCAAACAGGCCAATGTATTTTCAACCAAATGGAAGTCTATCATGGAATAAACCAGCTGCCGCAAAAAGTGCAAGCGAATACGTCAGTGATCCTGCACATCCTGTGCCTTACACCGAAGATGTTCATTTCGATCGTACGACCTCTTATATGAACGATGATCAGCGTTTTGCTTCAAGAAGAACAGATGTACTGACCTTTCAAACCGAGGTATTGAAAGAAGATCTGACTCTTGCCGGACCAATCGTTGCAGATCTATTGGTAAGCATTACCGGAACCGATGCTGATTTTGTAGTTAAATTAATTGATGTATTTCCCGATGACTTTCAATATCCGGGCTCTTCCATGAACCCGCCTTCGGGGGGCAGCGGAGCCCGCGAGGCCTATCCAATGGGAGGCTATCAAATGCTGGTACGTGGTGAGATCATGAGGGGTAAATTCAGGAATAGTTTTGAAACCCCTTCTCCTTTTACTCCGAATAAAACTGAAAGAGTAAAATTTGATCTGCCTGATGTAGCGCATACATTTAAAAAAGGCCACCGGCTAATGATTCAGATTCAAAGCAGTTGGTTTCCTTTAGCAGACCGCAACCCGCAGAAGTTTGTAAATATTTATGAAGCTGATATTACAGACTTTCAAAAAGCGACAATTAGATTACATCATGATGCGACGAACAGCAGCAATATCATTCTGCCGGTGATGAAGTAAAGCGTTTGCTTAAAATACTGCCTGTTCACTCTTTAAAAGCACGCTTTTTTGTACACTTGTAAAAAATATTGTCAATGAGAACAATGGCCCTGATGATTAGTCTTGCATTTACGTCAGTTATTTATTCACAGGTAGATATCATTCCGCTGCCTGCTGAGATGAACGTTGGGAATGGCTATTTTGCATTTAAACAACCAGTTGGTATTATATACAATGCAGCAGTTCCAGGTAACCATGGAGTTAAATTCTTTAAAGATTATTTAAAAGAGTTTTACGACATTACCGAATTCAAGGAAGGTACTGAACATAGTTATGGTTTCCCGGCCGAAATATTTATTGACTATAGCGAAAATTATTTTCCCACAAAAGGCACATATGAATTGCTAATCGATAAAAAGGGAATTACTATAAGAGGTGACACTCTTGGGCTATTTTATGGCTTTCAAACCCTCATTCAAATGTTGCCGCCCCATGTTTCAAACAATCTAATCCAACTTCCTTATGTAACAATTAAAGATTATCCCCGGTTTGAATACCGCGGTCTGCATCTTGATGTCGGTCGTCATTTCATGCCATTAGACTTTATAAAAAAATATATCGATTATATCGCCTATCATAAAATGAATTTTTTCCATTGGCATTTAACAGAAGACCAGGGTTGGCGAATTGAAATAAAAAAATATCCCAGGCTTACACAAGTTGGTGCCTGGAGAAATGGAACGATCATTGGCCGTTATCCCGGCCGTGGTAATGATAATAAAAAACACGGTGGTTTTTATACACAAGAACAAATAAAAGAGATCGTAAAATATGCGGCTGATCGATATATTACTATCGTCCCCGAGATTGAAATGCCCGGTCACGGAAGCGCTGCTATTGCAGCTTATCCATCCTTAAGTTGCTTTCCCCGGGAGCCCACAAAAAATTATTTTCCCAAAAACTGCATATGGAGTGGTGATTCGACCGGTAAACAGGTACAACAAACCTGGGGAGTTTTCGATGATGTTTTTTGTGCAGGCAAAGAAGAAACATTTAAACTTTTACAGGATGTAATTGATGAGGTCGCAACCTTATTTCCCGGAAAATATATCCATGTGGGTGGTGATGAATGTCCGAAAACAAACTGGAAACGTTGTCCAAATTGTCAGAAAAAAATAAAAGATAATAATCTGAAAGACGAACATGAGTTACAAAGCTATTTTATACGACGGATGGAAAAATATATAAATGGCAAAGGCAAAACATTAATTGGATGGGATGAAATATTGGAAGGTGGGCTTGCACCCAACGCTATTGTGATGAGTTGGCAAGGCGAAGCTGGTGGCATTGAAGCAGCCAAACAAAAACATAAAGTGATCATGACCCCGCTGGATAATGTTTATCTGAATCTTTCTCAGGCAGAAAATGAAGACAGTCTTGTTTTTGGAGGGTATCTCCCTCTCGAAAAGGTTTATAGTTACGAACCAGTTCCCAAAGCACTAGACGACGAAAAAGCAAGCTATGTCCTGGGTGCACAGGGCAATGTATGGACAGAATATATGAATAACACGGGCATCGTGGAATATATGTTATTTCCACGGCTTAGTGCCTTAAGTGAAGTACTGTGGAGCCCAAAAGAAAAAAGAAGCTGGAGCGACTTTGAAAAAAAATTACAAGTGCAATTCAAACGCTACAATCTTTGGAAAGCAAATTACAGCAAAGCTTACTATGATCTTAAGGCAACTGTAATACCGACAGAAAATTTTGATGGAGTATTATGGAAATTAGAAACAAAATATCCATCGGCCGAAATAAGAACGATTACACATTTTGCAGGCAGACCATATGAACTAAAATTTGATGAAGGAGTAAATTATACCGCGCCCTTGCTGGCGAAATCAACCCAATTGGTTGCGGCCATTTCAAGGATAAATGGAAAAGCCATCAGCAATCCAATCTCACAAAATATATTATTCAATAAAGCGACGGGTAAAAAAATAACGCTTACCTCGCAACCATCAAGCACTTATAAGGGTGACGGCGCATTTACATTAGTAAATGGCATTCAAAATGAAAAAGGGCTGACCAAGAGCAAACAGTTTCTTGGGTTCTCCGGCGCTGATTGCGGGGCAGTGATCGATCTTGGCAAAAAAGAAACGATTTCTAATGTTGTTGTTCATTGCTTAAGAGAACCAGGGAGCTGGATATGGCAGCCACAAAGCGTGGAAGTTTTTGTCTCGGACAATGGATCTGATTTTACCTCCGTCGGTCTTACTGATGATTTTATTGTAAAAGTAAAAGGACTTGAAACAGGAACAATGAAGGTTGCGTTCAATAGCACAAACACTCGTTACGTAAAAATAGTTGTGAAAAACTGGGGTAAAATTCCGGCCGGTAATCCTGGCGAAAGCAGCAAAGCATGGTTATTTGTTGACGAGATAGAAATTAACCCCCCAACCCCCTAAAGGGGGCTTTTAAACCTTATAATCATAAAAGAGTTATTTTTTGAAATTATTGATTAGCGAACAGAACGTTGAAGTGTGCCCTACCACTTCGAAAAGCTCGGTGTCAGGGTAAACTGTGCAACAGAAGCACAATGCTATCACTAAAGCTGGTAACACAATCATTCAACTACCACTATTAAGAACTCACGAAAAATCATCTGTTTCTAATCTTAAGTTCTCCCTTTAGCGAGCCAGAGGGTTTCTAAGTCTCTCCCCCGGAGGCGGAGGACAGGGGGTTTTTCTTTATTTTCGCTTAAACCCCTTGCCAACATGAATATGGTTGATTCATTTGAAAAGATTCCTGTAAAAATCTATCCTGATCTTAAAGCTGGTTCCAAAGCAGTTGCAAAGCAAATTGCAGATCTCATTCGTGAAAAGCAAAAGAAAAAAGAAAAAGTTGTTCTCGGTCTTGCAACTGGTTCTACTCCTAAAACCTTATACGCTGAACTGGTCAGATTACACAAAGAAGAAAAACTTAGTTTCAAAAACGTCATCACATTTAATCTTGATGAATATTATCCTATCAATAACGACGCCTTGCAAAGTTATAATCGTTTCATGCGGGTTAATCTTTTTAATCATATTGATATCGATCCCAAAAACACCCATATCGCAAATGGAGAAATAAAAAAAGAGGAGATCAAAGAACATTGCAGGCAGTATGAAAAAATGATACAGGATGCAGGTGGTATCGATCTGCAGATCCTGGGTATTGGTAACAATGGACATATCGGATTTAATGAGCCCGGTTCTGGCATTTATTCAAAAACAAGATTGATCACACTTGACAACTCAACACGAATTGCGAATGCTTATGAGTTTGCAAATATTTCTGAAGTACCGCGGCTTGCTATTACTTTGGGGATAGGTGAAATAATGAAAGCAAAAAAGATCATCCTGATGGCGTGGGGACCGGGCAAAGCTGCTGTAATAAAAAAATCGGTTGAGGATGATGATACCGAACACGTACCTGCATCACTTTTGCAAAATCATGACGATGTAACTTTCGTGATCGATGAGGCCGCTGCTTCTGAACTCACCAGATTTAAATCACCCTGGCTCACTGGTGACTGTGACTGGACGCCAAAGATGATCAAGAAAGCTGTCGTGAATATGGCATTGAAACTCAAGAAACCAGTTTTAAGTTTAACCAACAGCGATTATAATGAATACGGATTAAGTGACTTGCTTGTTGAAGAAGGCGATGCTTATGAAATAAATCTGAAGGTTTATTACATGCTGCGTGATACGATTACCGGATGGCCCGCGGGAAAGCCTAACGCAAATATTCCGGAGCATCCCGAACGTAGTGAACCTTATCCAAAACGTTGTATGATCTTCTCCCCTCATCCTGATGATGATATAATAAGCATGGGGGGCACGTTTCAGCGTTTGCATGAGCAAGGTAATGACGTGCATGTAGCCTATCAAACCAGTGGTAATATTGCTGTCACGGATGAATTCGTTACCAGGTTTCTTGATTTCGCTGTAGGCTTTGAAGAGATTGCCGGTATAGATACAAAGACGTCCGGAAAGATCTTAGACGATGCAAGAAAATTTATTGCCCGTAAAAAAGCTAACCAAACTGATACACCAGCCATCCGGGCGATCAAAGGCTTGATAAGAAGATGCGAGGCAAAAGCAACTTGTCGGTATGTCGGTATCAAAGATGAAAATATCCATTTTCAGAATCTTCCTTTTTATGAAACTGGTTCAATTGAGAAAAAACCGATGAGTGAAAAGGATGTAAAACTAACGGTGGACCTGTTAAGAGAAGTAAAGCCGCACCAGGTTTATTGTGCCGGAGATTTTGCAGATCCTCATGGAACGCATATTGTATGTTTCAATGTTGTAGTCGAATCACTAAGAAGAATAAAAGCTGCTGGCGACCCATGGATCCATGATTGCTGGCTCTGGCTGTACAAAGGCGCATGGCAGGAATGGAACATCGAAGAGATCGAAATGGCGATACCTATGAGCCCTGACCAGGTAATGAAAAAACGGTTTGGCATTTTTATACATCAATCACAAAAAGATATGGTGCCCTTCCAGGGAAGCGATTCCAGGGAATTCTGGCAACGTGCCGAAGAACGAAATGAAGCCACGGCAAATCTTTACGCCGATCTTGGTCTTACCCACTATGCCGCGATGGAAGCATTTGTTAGATGGCATTATTAGCGAATGGTCTTTCGATAGCTATCGGGAGGTGAATGGTGAATTGTTTTAGCGTATTGTCATTCCGATCCCGATTTATCGGGAGAGAAATCTCAATATATATTATGTGGCCACTTAATTACTACTATTGAACTAAGTTGCGACGCTCCGTTCAACTACATCAAGTCTAATTAGCTTTGTCCACCCCCGGTTGAAAAGTATTACAATCCAAGCGCTTCGCCCGCCAGCGGGGGATAATGAGCATCATAATTTTCGATACTATTTGATTAAAGTAAAAAAGACATGCTTCGCTCTTCGAAATAGAGGAATGTATAATATCCCCCGCTGGCGGGGGCCGGATCTCCCATCAGCAGAAATTCTCAAATGGGGGTGGACAAAAATGCTCTTTCCTCAAGGTTTTAATTCATCACTGTTTATATATTGCTAGCTCACTCCTTCCGTCACTACTTTTTACACCCCGATACATCCCTTCCGAATTAAAAATAAGCGAAGCATTTCCATTAGCATCAACACCGACCATTCCACCTTCCCCATCGATCTTCATTAATTTATCCATCACTACAATATTCATTGCTTCTTCCAATGACAGCTCTTTATACTCCATTAAACAACTTACATCGTAAGCTGCAACTGCTTTTAAAAAAGGTTCACCATGACCGGTACAACTGATAGCACAGGTTTTATTATTTGCATAAGTACCGATACCAATGATTGGACTATCCCCTACCCGGCCAAATTGTTTATTGGTCATTCCTCCTGTACTTGTAGCAGCAGCAACATTTCCATTCGCATCACAAGCAACAGCTCCGACTGTACCAAATTTTTTATCATCTGTATCTACATTATGATCTAAGGCTGTCTCATTCGCCTTTTTTGTTTTAAGCAGTTGTTTGTACCTGAATTCAGAAAAGAAATATTCATCAGGTTCAAACGCAATTCCATTTTGTTTCGCAAACTCTTCAGCTCCATGTCCAATTAAAAAAACGTGCTCACTTTTTTTCATTACCGTGTACGCCAATTCAATTGGATTACGAATATTTTTGACTGCAGCAACGGCTCCTGCATCTAAATTTCTCCCATCCATTATCGAAGCGTCCATTTCATGAGTACAGGTATTTGTAAAAACAGAACCCTTTCCTGCATTGAACAAAATATTATTTTCCAATTCGATCACGGCAGCCTTCACCGCATCCAATGCATAGCCTTTTTTTTCCAGCACACTATATCCGGTGGCTATTGCATCATTCAATGCTTTCAAATAAGCAGCCTCCTTTTCAGGAGTCATATTCTTTTTCGAAATCGTCCCCGCACCTCCATGAACTGCTATTGTGTATTTTTTCATTTAAAAATTAACTTTAGAGGTTTGGGGGTTCAGGAGAGGAGCAATTCACATTCCCTTAAAAGTTTCTCCCTGTCCACCGCTGCGGTTCCCACTTCTTCACAAACCAAACCGCCGGCAATATTGGCAACTTCCGCCATCAGGTG
>JAICGN010000040.1 GCA_025923075.1 Chitinophagaceae bacterium | reverse complement strand
TACCGATATCGTTCACTGTTATAGATGTATTCCGATTGCAAACCGTGTTATAGATGTTGTTTTGGAAGATAGAACTACTGTTCAGCTTAAGAGTTCCGGAAATCTGCGGCTTATCAGCAATAAAACGGTTACTGACAGCCTTGCGGTTTATTGGGCCAATATAAATAAACTGGAGGGCACCTTACAAATAAACTATGAATACTACCGAAGGGAAATATCGAAACTAATTTTTCCCATGCTTAATTATGACAATTATACTAACGAGTCGTCTGCTTTTTCAATTGCAATTGATACAAAAGAACTGAAACTGCTCAGGGAAGATTTTGCTTTCCGTGTTGAATTGGGCAACCGGATTTTCACTCAGCGAGGTCAATTGAATATACTTTTCCGGAATTACATTACGGACTTAAAAAGGCGAGCAAACAATTTAATTGCACTGATTAAAGAGGAATATGATCTCGAATGAAGGCTTCATCCTAACAAATTGAAAAATTATGGAAGTCCATCATCATACCCATACCCCAAGAAAAAAATGGACGCATTATTTCTGGGAATTCCTTATGTTGTTTCTTGCTGTGTTCGCCGGCTTCCTGGCAGAAAATCAAAGAGAACACTATGTAGAAAACTACCGGGAGAAACAATTTATGATAACAATGGTGGAAGATTTGAAATCCGACACCGCGCAATTAGTAAGGCTGATCGGACTGCGGAAACAACGTATCAGGGAACTGGATACATTATTCGAATTAGTGGCAAACAACTCCTATCTAAAAGAAGGAAGAAAGGTGTACAGTTTGTACGAAGATCCGTATTGGGATATACTTCGATTTTTTCCGTCGGATAGAACAATGCAGCAACTGAAAAACTCGGGAAATTTGCGATTGATCAGGAAAAGAAACGTTTCTGACGCTCTTATAAGATACGATGTATGGATCCGGAACCGGAAAGAGTACGAGCCGATACAATTTGAGCTGGCCGGCCAAATGAATCAATATATTGATAAATTAGTCGACCCGATGATAATAAATCAGTCCGTACAAGAATACAGAAATAAACAGCTTGTAGCGGATACAGTCATTTCTTTAGATGGGTCCAGGGTTTTGCCAGATAATATAGTTATTGCCAAATTGGAGAGGCCTGATAAAAGAGCTATCTTAAAATACATTAACCAGGTGATAGCCCACTACTTTCAAATGATGAGAGACAATATGTCCGAAAGATTGCTGGCCGAAGAAACCCTGAGATTAATAACAAAAGAATATAATCTTTAATCGACTCTGTATGGAAGTCCATCATCATTCACATACGCCACGCAAAAAATGGACACATTATTTCTGGGAGTTTCTCATGCTGTTTCTGGCTGTATTCTGTGGCTTTCTTGCAGAAAATCAGCGGGAGCATTATATAGAGCATAAAAGAGAAATTGATTATGTGAAATTATTTGTACAGGACCTGAAGGCCGATACATTTTTCTTTAATCTCGCGAACAGAGCCAACCTGGAAAATCAACTGCGGATGGATTCGCTTATGCAGCAGTTAAAATTATACAAGGTGGGAGATCCTAGTGAAGAACTCTATTATTATGCCCGCAACATTACTTCAAGGGGAATAAGTATTCAATACAATAACAGGACATTTGAGCAGTTAAAGGGGTCTGGCGGGTTGCGATTGATACGCAAATCTCATGTACTTGATTCTATCACGCTTTATTATGAATCGCTAAAAGACCTGGATGTTCGAGTAAGTCACCGGTTTGAGAGATTGTCAGATCTTTTCAGGGGAACTGAAGAATTGTTTGACGGATGGACAATGAATGCAATTGCGGAAGCAGGACTGGCAAGAATTAAAAACACTCCGTCTTTATTGACTACAGACCGCGTGATAATGAACAAATATGTTACAAGACTGGGGTATTTTAAAGCAACGGATTTAAGAGTAATTGAAAGGGTAGAGGAAATATTTTTCCCAAACGCAGTTAATTTGATTGCATTGATAAGGAAAGAGTATCACCTGGAATGAAAATAAATTATCAGTTATGATCTGATAGCTATCGGAATCAAGGATCGCTTCAAAACTTAACTAATAATCTATAATTCTAAATAAATTTTATGGAAGTCCATCATCATACCCATACCCCAAGACAAAAATGGACACATTATTTCTGGGAATTTCTCATGTTGTTTCTTGCAGTGTTCTGTGGGTTTTTAGCAGAGTATCAATTGGAGCATAAAATTGAAAGAGATCGGGCAAAGGAGCTTGCAATCAATTTTTACGATGAGCTTTCAGTTGATTCTGCCGCAGTGAGTGCCGCAATTTCAAACCGTATGAAAAAAGATGCGGCATTAGTTTATTTGAAAAATTATTTTAAGGATAGCAATCTTATTCATTGTTCTAAAACATTTGTAATTAATTTCTATTCCGGGCTGATGTCTACCAGCCCTTCTGTTTTTGAACCCCGGAATGTCGTATTACAACAACTTCAAAACTCAGGGTCACTGCGTTATTTTAAAAACAAAGAAATGCAGAACCTGGTGGGTGAATTATCAGTAGCCATCACCAATGTTCATGAAAGGAATAACCTTGAGTTAACTTTTAGTCAACAACATGTTCAGCCCTTTCTTATAAAATATAATGGTCAGGATTGGTTTGACAGGATTAGCAAGAGCGGAACTTTATTTGTACCCGCTGCTATTCAGAGTTATGAGAACAGTTATGACGAAATACCCTTTTATTTAAACAAAGCAGGTTCAATTGATAAAAAAGAAGCGGGTAATATGATTTGGATTATTTCAAATCATTGTTGCAGGAACCCATAAAACCCACTATCTGAAATATGACAGTCTGAATCGGAAACTACGGAAAGTATTGCGAAAGGCATATCAGCTCAAATAAAAAGAATTATGGAAGTACATCATCATTCACACACAGCAAGAAAAAAATGGACTCATTATTTCTGGGAATTTCTCATGCTGTTCCTTGCCGTTTTCTGTGGATTTTTAGCAGAGTATCAACTTGAACATAAGATTGAAAAAGACAGGGAGAGACAATTTATTCAAACTATGGTGGCGGATCTTAAAAGCGATACTGCTCAGCTTGCCGAAATAATTTCATATGAACACCGTCGGGAAATTATGGTAGACTCAATGATCGAACTATTGTCCCGTAGTGATTACAAAAAATTTGGAAGCGAGATATATTATTATGCACGCAGCCTTACCCGACCCCGCTATTTTTTTCCGAATGACAGAACAATACAGCAGCTTAAAAACTCAGGAAGTTTACGGATGATCCGAAATCTGGCTGTGTCAGACAGTATTATGTTCTATGACCAGCAACTCAGGTCATTGATGTTTATATATGAAGATGAGCGGATAATCCGGGAAGCCTTCAGGGATATTACGGGAAGTGTTTTCAACGGCAAGGTCATGTATTCTATGTTTGGCCCTCTCGTCTTTAAACGACCAGGCGGATTCCCGGATTTGTTTATCGACAACCAGGAATCAATTAATAAAGTAATTTCAACGGCCCAATATTTAAAATCGCTAATAAATGCAATCAGAATTCGACAGGAAAATTTACAATTTATAGCCAGGGATCTTATCGCATTTCTTCAAAATGAATACGGTTTAAAGTAAGTCCACGACCTATTAACTTGTTAACTTTCCTTCATGGAAGTCCATCACCACGCACATACGCCGAGAAAAAAATGGGCGCACTATTTCTGGGAATTCTTTATGCTTTTTCTTGCTGTAACATTGGGCTTTCTGGTAGAAAATCAGCGGGAACATTATATAGAACACCGCCAGGAGAAACAATATATGAAACTAATGATGGAGGATCTTATAACTGATACCATTCAATTGCAGAGAAGTCTGGCAGAGATCGGGAATAGCCTCAGCAATATTGATTCAACGATATTGCACTTAGTGACCAGAAATGTCGCAAAGCAAACGACTACTGATGCCTATCGTTTTTCTTCCGTTGCCTTGAAACGGATACCGGTTGTATTTACCGACCGGACCCTTACACAGCTTAAGAATTCTGGCAGAATGCGGATAGTAAGAAGTCAAAAAGTGATGGATGCATTGACTCATTACTGGAACCATATTGAAGTTATTAGAATTACGCTTGACAGGCATGCACATTACCGGAGCATGGGAAGAGATCTTGAGATAAAGATCTTTAACGTGGCAAAAGGTTTTTTGAAGGACCATGAATTTATGACTCGTCCCGGCGGGGAAATGGATCTTGTTTCAAGAAACGCTGAGTTAATCACTGAATACGCCAACGCGCTGGCATACTGTGGTGTTGTGCTTAAACAAGGGAGTATTGAACTGATTGAACAACACCGCCTCGCGACTGAATTGATCAACCTAATACAAAAGGAATACCGGCTTAAATTGATTTGAAAATGGACGTACATCATCATGTTGCACCCGTAAAGGAAAAGCATTTCAAACATTACTTGTTTGAGTTTTTAATGTTGTTCCTTGCGATCAGCGCGGGGTTCCTTGTGGAGAATCTTCGGGAGCATTATATTGAGAACAGGAGAGAAAAGGATTTTATTAAATCATACGTTGAAGACTTAAAGCAGGATACCGCTAAAATCACTGCCAATATACAATTAAGAAATTCCAAGATCCTTATCATAGATTCCCTGATCAAATTATTGAATACTGATGATCCCAACAAGGATGGACGATCTGCTTATTACTTTGGTCGCCGAACGACTCGCTCTACTCTTTTCCAGGCAAACGACCGCACTATAAAGCAATTGAAAAATGCAGGCGGCTTGCGGCTGATCAGGAATCAAAGAGCCTCGAATGCAATAATGACCTACGACCAGGCAAATGATTATATCGTTTACCTGCAAAGCAGAGAATTTGATGAGTTAAGCTTAATGTATCCTTTATTAGCAAGGTTATATGATGGGAATGTTTTAGAAACGATGATTAATGGAATGGAGATCAACCGGCCATTGAGCAATCCTGCTTTACGCAGCACGGACAGGAACCTGCTCCTGGACCTGACGTATTATTTACATCAATACAAAACAACTTCGGTTGTTATCATTGCCAGATTACGATCATTGATGCAGTCAGCAACAGGAACCATTCAATTTTTGCAAAAGGAATACGGACTAAAATAAAATCTTTATGGAAGTTCACCACCATGCACATATTCCGACAAGTCGGGAAAAAAAATGGACACATTATTTCTGGGAGTTCTTTATGCTGTTTCTCGCAGTAACGCTTGGGTTTTTTGTCGAAAACCAACGGGAGCACTTTATTGAACACAAGCGGGAGACAGCATTTATAAAAACATTGGCAGAGGATACGCGGAATAATATAGCCGATCTACGTAAAGGCATCGAAGGATTTCAGTTATTTAACAAACACACGGATTCACTTATCCTTCTGTTGAAAGATACCCGGAATATAGAGAAAAATGCTAAAGCAATTTATCAGCAGGCAGTATGGTTGCATTATTATTACAAAATAACCTATTTCGACCGAACGATTGGACAACTTAGAAACTCCGGTAACTTCCGGCTTATCAGGAAAAAAATGTTTCACTGGGCATCATGGATTTTGATGGAGGTATAACCAACCTCATTACTATGCAGAATCTTTTTGTTTTTCAGAATAAAGAAAAAATGCTTGACATGAGTAACGGAATTTTTAAAACTAGTGTAGCAAAAAACTGGTTGATCAATGAGAACTGGAACTGGCATGCGGCAGAACTGCCGGAAGCGCCTTATTATCTCACCACCGAAAAAGAAAAAATAGACCGCTTTATCAACCAGCTCCACCATTATTCAATGATAACAACCAGGTTTATTGGCAGTATCAGGAACTGGGCATTGGTGAAAGCCCTGAAATTAGATTCATTGATCAAAAAAGAATATACCTGAAATAATTTATGGAAGTACATCATCATTCACAAACCGCAAGAAAAAGATGGACACACTATTTCTGGGAATTTTTTATGCTGTTCCTGGCTGTAACACTTGGATTTTTTGTCGAAAATCAACGGGAGCATTACATCGAGGGTCAGAGAGAGAAAAAATATATGCAGAATTTAGTACATGATCTTGCCCGCGACACTGTCAATTACAACTTGTCAATAGCGCTCCGACTGCAAAGAGAAAGGCAGGCACATCAACTGATCACGATGATCTATTCTCCGGATAAAAGTAAGTACCTAGCTGATCTCTATTATTTTGCCCGCCAAATGCCGCGAATGAACACAATTTTCTATTCTACAGATGCAACCATGAACCAGTTAAAAAATTCAGGGGCACTTCGGCTTATCAAAAAGACAGCAATTGCTGACAGCATTGTAGCGTATAATGCAGCAATGGAAGCCTATGCAGAAAACCGACAAACCGAAATAGAAACAAGGATCGCATACAGAAATGCGGTGGGAAACGTTTTTGATGCCAGTGTTTTATTGACAATGATAGATTCGGCAGGTGAGGACCTGGACAAAACTGTTATGCTTCCCACCTCCGTAAAACCGCTCATTACAGAAAATCAGCAAACGATCAACCATCTTTGTACCCTTGTTCACTTCCTTTATAGCCAGAGTATTATCGGCCGCAAGGCTTTGCATAATTATAAAGGACAAGCTTCCCGTTTAATAGAACTCTTAAAAAAAGAATATCACTTGAAATAAAAATATTATGGAAGTCCACCAACATACTCATACCCCAAGAAAAAAATGGACGCATTATTTTTGGGAATTTCTCATGTTATTTCTCGCGGTGTTCTGTGGATTTCTGGCAGAGTATCAATTGGAACATGTAATAGAAAATCAACGGGAAAAACAATTCATGAGATCAATGGTTGAAGACCTTGAAAAGGATCTTGCCAGCCTGGAAAATGAAGCGAAGCTTGTAAAGACACAATATGAAAAATTGGATTCCTTGACTGAAATCATTTATGAAGGAGAACTTGGTCAGTTTCAAGTCACGAGAATGTATGAACTGCAGAGAAGGTATCTTTATCCACTAACTCTGAAACTAATCAATCGTACAGAATTACAATTGACAAACTCTGGTGGGATGCGGCTTATACGAAACAAACAGGTTGCAGACTCCATTATTTATTACTCGACTATAACAGAATTGCTGTATGAAACAAAACATAATATTAATGCTCACCGCGATAAAGCCAAAGACATTTCTTTTCTCTTATTCAACAATAAATACTATAAACACAAGGAAGATTTTTCTTTAGTTTTTCCGTTAGACCCATCCAGGGGTGAGCCAGAGTTATTGACCAAAAATCCGGCTGTTTTGTCTGAATTTGCTAACCGTGTTTCGCATATGAGCGATCTGCTAAAATTTAATTATAAACGGCGCTTTGAGGGTCAGGCAAGTAATGGAAAAAGACTTATTCAACTTATAAAAAAAGAATATCATCTGGATTGAAAATGGCTGGAGACCCCGGACTATGAGTTTCGTACCGTAAAACTCAAAAGAAACTAAAAACTATGGAAGTTCATGCCCACACTCACACTCCAAGAAAAAAATGGACGCATTATTTCTGGGAGTTTTTAATGTTGTTCCTGGCAGTTACACTTGGCTTTTTTGTAGAAAACCAACGAGAGCATTATATCGAGCACCAAAGAGAAAAGCAGTTTATCAACTCATTGTTCAATGATATAAGGTCGGATACGGCAAATATTGCAAAGATCATTATTGCACGATCGGCAAAGGAGCGAATGCTGGATTCACTTTCGTTGATGATGAATAGTCCCCGGCCTCTCGATTTTGTTAAACAAATATATCCTTACGCGGTGTATGCGGGCAGGACGCTTCCTTACAGGTTTGTTCCTAATGACGGTACTATGCAACAACTAAAAAATTCAGGAGCATTGCGCTTGATCCGAAATCGACCTGTTGTGGACAGTATCTCAAAATATGATATTAATGTACGCAATATGCTTGGCCAATATGCCGTAGAAGAGAACCAGATCGAACATTATAGAACTGCCGCGGCAAAGATCTTCGATGCACTTGTTTTTAGCCAGCTGATGGATGAGAATGCGGCGGTAGTTAGACCAGCCCCGGATAATACTTCTTTCCAGTCATACAGTAGTCGTGAGCTTTCTGAGTGGAATTACAGGGTATATGGATTAAACGGAATCAATAAAGCAAACAGGAGAGATCTAAGGCTACTTTTAAAACAAGCTACCGAGTTATTGGAAATATTGAAAAAGGAGTATCATCTTGAATAAGAATATCACCTGAAATAAAAACTCTCGCCATCTGTCAAGAAAGTAAAATGAAACTCTTTGCCCTTTCACCGCCTGTGTAAAACGAATAAAGAATGACCCGTTAAAATCCCTGTAGGTTCTTAAAGAATCATATATTAGGATGTATAAAACCATGAAAAGCTCATCTAATTATCACTCATTTTTAAACCAAATGTTATGAGAAAAATATTTCTCCTGCTGATGATAGCATCTTTTGGCTTCACAGGAAGTACACAGGAAAATCCTCTATGGCTTCGCTATCCTGCTATTTCTCCAGATGGGAAGACAATAGTGTTTAGTTACCAGGGCGACTTATATAAAGTTTCCTCAGAAGGTGGACAAGCCAATCCTCTTACATTGCATGAAGCATATGACTATATGCCTGTATGGAGCCGTGATGGAAAATGGATTGCATTTGCATCGGATCGTTACGGGAATTTTGATGTGTATGTAATGCCGTCTTCAGGCGGTGAGGCTAAGCGACTTACTTTTTATTCCGGTGCGGATCTGCCTTCGGATTTTTCACCGGATGGGAAAGCTGTCTTGTTCAGCTCAAATCGGATTGATCTTTCCACAAATGCACAAATCTCCGGTGCGGGTATGAATGAGCTTTATTCTGTACCGGTAACTGGCGGAAGGGCTACACTTGTTATTACTCAGCCCGCTATCAATGCTAGGTATAACAGCAGCGGCGATAAAATTATTTTTCATGACTATAAAGGATATGAAGATGCGTGGCGCAAACATCACACGTCATCAGTTACAAGAGATGTGTGGACCTATGATCTAAAAACAAAAAAATTTTCGCAACTTACTCAATTCAATGGTGAAGACCGGAACCCTGTATTTCATAGCAACAATAATGATTACTATTACCTGAGTGAAGCAAGTGGCTCGTACAACGTATATAAAACTTCGCTGAACAATAGTGGTTCATCAACCGCTTTAACAAAATTCACCAAACACCCGGTTCGTTTTCTTACCACATCTGATAACGACATACTGTGTTTTAATTATGACGGCGAGATCTATACGATGAAGGAAGGAGAAAGCCCCAAAAAGGTGAGCGTCTCTATCCTTATCGATGGAAGAAACAACCAGGAGAAAATTCTCCCAGTGAATGCCGGAATCACAGAAATGTCTGTTTCTCCAAATGGTAAAGAAGTTGTATTCGTTGTTCGCGGAGAAGTTTTTGTGAGCAGCGTGGAAGGTGGTATCACCAAACGAATAACCAATACGCCTACGCAGGAACGCACCGCCATGTTCAGTCCCGATGGCAGAACGATTATTTATGCTGCAGAAAGAAACAACAACTGGAATATTTATACGGCGACTATTACAAGAAAAGAAGAGCCGTATTTCTATGCCTCTACAGTGCTGAAAGAAGAAGCATTGATAGCAGGTGATAAGGAAGAATTTCAACCGCTGTATTCTCCCGATGGCAAAGAGGTAGCTTACCTCGAAAATCGCGCAACAGTCCGGATCTATAATCTTGCTGATAAGAAAAGCAGAACGATCGTACCGGCGGAGAAGAATTATTCGTACGCTGATGGAGATCTTGGTTTCGATTGGAGCCCCGATGGCAAATGGATCGTCACAAGTTATATGACAGGTCTTGGTTTTATCCGCGATGTTGGAATCGTTCAATCTGATGGAAAAGGCCAACTCATCAACCTGACGCAAAGCGGTTATTCCGATGTAAGACCGTCATTTTCCAAAGATGGAAAAATGATTTACTGGTATAGCGACCGCGATGGCTATCGTGCGCAAAACACCCAATCTGCCTCGGGGGATATCTATGCGGTATTTCTTACACAAGAAGCGTTGGAGCGTTTCCAGTTATCCAAGGAAGATTTCGCCTTGCTGAAAGAAAAAGAGGAAAAAGAAAAAAAGAAAGACTCGGCAAAGTCTGATAAAAAGGTTGCCGATCTGAAAATAGAATGGGAAAATATTAATGACAGGAGGATGAGGCTGACTACACATACTTCTGTGATGAGTGATGCAGTGATCAATAATAACAATGATAAATTATATTACCTGGCCCGTTTCGAAACCGGCGCCGACCTGTGGATGACAGACCTGCGTACTAAAGAAACCAAGTTAGTTACAAAGCTTGACGCTAACCAGGCGAGTTTCGAACTATCTAAAGACGGAAAATCTTTGTTTATTGTTTCGAGCGGAAAGATCATTAAACTCGATCCTGAAAATAATAAACGGGAAAATGTAAACATCAATGGTGAAATGGTACATGATGCGGGAGGGGAGCGAGCTTATGTATTTGAACATGCATGGCGGCAGATGAAACAGAAATTTTATGTTCCCGATCTGCATGGGGTCGATTGGTCATTTTACTACAATGAGTATAAAAAGTTCTTACCCTATGTCCGCAACAACTATGATTTTGCCGATATGCTGGGTGAAATGCTGGGAGAATTGAATGCTTCACACACCGGGTGTCGCTATGCTCCACCACAAGTGAATACCGATGCCACTGGAGCACTTGGAATTTTTATTGACTATGATTACACCGGAAAAGGGTTAAAGCTCACTGAAGTATTGGCCAAAGGTCCATTGGATAAAGAGGTGTCAAAAATAAAAGCCGGTCATATTATTGAAGCAATTGACGGCGAAGAACTGAATCCTGATAAAGATTTTTACCAGTTCCTGAACCGCAAAGCAGGAAAACTCACACTACTTTCGTTGTATGATCCTCAATCGAATACCAGGTGGGAAGAATCGGTGAAGCCAATTACATTGGGTGAAGAAAATGAATTGCTGTATCGCCGCTGGGTGGAGAACCGAAGAAAAGAAACAGAACGTTTATCCGGAGGAAAGATCGGTTATGTACATGTACGTGGAATGAATGACCCGAGCATGAGAGTAGTGATTGATGAAGTGTTGGGTAAAAACCTGGATAAAGATGCAATTGTTGTTGATACCCGGTTCAATGGAGGCGGTAACCTGCATGAGCAGCTTTCCGATTTTCTCAGCGGTAAAAAGTATTTTGATATTATTCCGCACGGCCAGCCGATCGGTTACCAGCCGCAAACAAAATGGATAAAACCATCTATTGTAGTAATGGGAGAAAGTAATTACTCTGATGCCCATCTTTTTCCTGTTGCTTATAAACTGAAAAATATAGGTCAAACAGTAGGGATGCCTGTGCCGGGCACAGGCACATTTGTGTGGTGGGAAACACAGATCGATCCCACATTAGTATTTGGTATACCCCAGGGGGGTTGGCGTACACCAGACGGTAAGTTTGCCGAGAACACACAACTGGAGCCAGATATTAAAGTAAAAAATGATCCTGGACTGATGAGCAGTGGAAAGGATCAGCAACTGGAAAAAGCGGTTGATGAGTTATTACAAACACTGAAGAAAAAGAAGATCTGATCTTTTCAAAATAGAAATGTCCCGCCAGCCGGGACATTTTCTTATCTCTCATTAGTTTAGAAATTTACCTGGTAACTGATCACCGGAACAAAACCTGAAAGTTTGTTATACTCCCATTGATGCGTGTCAGGATTGTAATCATAATTGAGAGCATCCGTATTTTTTATGCCGAGTAAATTCTGAATATCCAGCGCCAGCGTAGAAGAGGTTTTCTTTTTATCCGTTCGCAAAGCAAAACGTATATCCATTCTAAAATACGCAGGCACATGCTGGCTATAAGGTTTTGATTCATCTAATACAGGATCTCTTGAATTGACCGGGGCGCCAGCAAGTAGCGGTGTGATGGGCATGCCCCCATTATAAATCACTTTGCCACCGGCTGTAAAGGTTTTATTCTTTTTCCATTTCCATTCTCTTCCGCCTGTGAGGTTGCCCGCTGTCATACTATTATATTGGGTATTGTATGATTCGCCATTCAAAGGCTCGTACGTGGAATTGAGAATGGAAAACCCGGTAAGCAAAAACCATCCTTTGGAAAAAAACTTTTCCAATGTTATATCGGCGCCGATGTTTTGTCCTTTGCCTTTGCTCACAAGTGCTTCGTTGGCATAACCATCCTGCATATTCAAAAGCCAGAAAGTGCGGTTGAGATCACTGACAATGGGAATGTCTGATAATTGCTGCAGATAACCTTCAAGATGCAGACGCCAGTTTTTATTCATTAACCAATCCCACGCAGTCACATAATGGTTTGATTTCATGATCTTGAGATCCATATTGGGAAATGAACCATCAGGGGCTTTGTAGAAGTAAGAACCCAACGGTAGAATTCTTCCATGTTTGCCTGCAGCAACACTCAGGGTATGATTTGTATTCAGGCGGTACTGTAAACTGAACCGCGGTTCTGCGGAATTGGTTTTGTTGAGTGCCAGGTATAAAAAATGTAATCCCGCATTCAGCGTAAATTTTTTGCTGAGCTTCCAGTTAAACTGCGTATAGGGTTGAAGTAACCAGGAGCTGCCATCACCATTAATAACATCTGTTTTTAAAACAGCCGCATCAAAATCGTACAGGCTTTGCTCGAAAACATAATTGGCTTTTGTAATAAATATTCCCGTCTTCCATACCAGTGAGGAATGAAGACGGGTATTAAAATAAGATGCAAGGGAAAGCCGGTTGTTTTTATACAGTTCATCATTGACCGTGTAAGGGACTTTTTGCATGTTTAGCGTATCATCGAGAAATGTTATTTTTTGGTTCATGAAGGCCAGCGATGTTTTCAGTAAACTTTTTTTACCTATCTGCAGGCTATGCCCAAGGCCGATGGCGCCCATATTGGTTCTAAAATCATAAATAGCGTAGTCATCATATTCATCCCACTCGGCAGGGTCTTCCACTTCGGAATAATCTTCTTTGCTCAAACCGCCGATTCCCCAAAAATTAATGACTGATCTGTTGTTGCTTGAAGGAAAGTTCAGGTTGAATGCAAGGTCCTGGAAAGTATTGTTTTCTCTTTCACCCGTGAGATGAAAGCCCAGTGAATTTAAAATGCCGAGAGTTGAGTAACGGTAGTTGACAAGGAAAGAGCTTCTTCCTTTTTCTATTGGACCCTCCGCTGAAAAATCAATACCGATCAGCCCGGCTCCGAAACTATACTGGTTTTTTTGATTGTTGCCTTTACGGAAACGCATATCAAATACACCGGATAATGCATCGCCATATTCTGCGGCAAAAGCTCCTGAAGAAAAATCTGAATTATCGAGCATGTTGCTGCTGAAGATCGTAATGCCGCCGCCACTGGAACCTTTGCGTGCAAAGTGATTGGGATTCGGAATATCAATTCCTTCCAGTCGCCACAACATTCCTGCTGCTGAATTACCTCTTATGATGATGTCGCTTCGTGCATCCCTTACAGGCTGCACTCCGGGAAAGCTCATCGCCATTCGGCTTGGATCATTTACACTTGCGGCATAGCGATTGGTTTCTTCGGCGCCAAATGATCTTGTACTGACAACGGATAATTTGTTTACAGGAAGTTTGGGGTTCCGTTTTGCTTTCAGCACCACGGCTTCTTCCTGTCGATAAAGTTGTTCCATTTCTATCACCAACTCAAGCTCTCTTGCACTATTCAGAATTACATTGTCAGTGATATAGTTTTCATAACCTATAAAGCTGCATTGTATTCGCCTGCGCCCAACGGGAACATGTAGTAAAGCAAAACTGCCATCAGCTTTACTGATCACAGTTTGTTGCACACTGTCATCAGCAATGGAAATAGTGGCGGCCTCCAGCGGCCGGCGACTATCCTTATCCACTACAATTCCCTTTATCGTTTGTGTAAGCTGCTGGGAGAATAATTGTGTTGTAAACAAAAGAAAGAATACCGCCAGTTGGCTTCTAAATTTCACGGTTTTCAATTTTCAGTAAAATAGGAATAATACCGGAAATTTCTCTCCCTGACGATACGAGGTTTCTGGGATAGATAATTCTGAATCGCCTGCTTACCCGATATTGTTTTCGCAGTGATTTTTAATATGTGGATTGGATCAGATTAGTTACTTAATGCTCACGAGCACTTTTATTTTTCCGACTCCATCACTTGAATAATCTTCCAACGCTTTGCCGAGTACCTGTCCCACTTTTACTTTATCAGGATCCGCTTTCATCGCAACACCAGCTATGGACGAAGTAACCAACATATCTCCTCTTTTTATTGCGCCACCCTGCAGGCAAACTTTAGTTGGAATAACACCAATAACACCCATTGGAACTTTACCCGTAAGATCATTATCAATATTTTCTTCTGTAAGCAAAACACCAGGTTTCGTTGCATATACGCCGGCTACTAAAGTGGAATAAGGTTGGTTAGATTTTTCAACCGCTCTGTCTTTATTTGTTGAAATAACAAGTACGTCGCCAGCCTCATATTCATTTGTATTGCCTGTTACATCGAATGCTTCTGCAATATCGGCGCCGCTGTTTTGAGTCCCTCCATTAAAGAAACCTCTACCATTATGATTAATTCTTGCCATGTTTGTTCCATCCACTTTAAATACGGCAAGATTACCACTTGTAGGAGAATTAAGTAGTTCACCTTCTACAGCCGTTCCGCCGTTGAATGTGCTTGCTCCTTTTATTGCTGCTCCCGGACCCGCATGTGTAACTCCATAAATGCCTACACCGCCAGTGTTATTAAAACCCTGAACGGCTGCAGAAAAAGCGTTATTAGCCGCCGCAGTTATAGCATTGCCTGCACCAATACTCTCAGCATAAATTCCACTTCCCTGACCTAAATTACTTACATAAACTGCATCCACCATATTGCCCACATCTGTAACACTAAAAAAGCCAGCATTACCAGTGGCACTTTCAGCATAGATACCGGCGTTTGATGTACTTTTTCCATATAAACCATAACCCGATGTGGAGTTGCCATATACGCCCGTTCCACCAACCGAATTACCATAAACTGCCGCGCCCGTGCCGGTATTGGTGAGCGAAAACAAATTTGAAGCTGAAGAAGCGGATGCACTATAAGGCAATGAAAAAGCTCCTGTATTGTCAGTGGAGGGAGCCCATTGTGTTCCATCATATTTCAATACCATACCGGAAGAAAGACCAGTGTTGCTGACAGTAACACCAAGTATTTTGTTTACGGTTGGAGCAGGATACGAACCACCAAGGTCCCCACCGGCACCTCCACTTGGAGGTAATGATGTTGGAATAATACCTGCAGCTAATTTCGAACTCGTAACAGAAGCATCAATAATCTTCGCAGTTGATACAGAATTATCTGCAAGTTTAGTTGATGTCACTGCACCGGTATTAATAGTTGGGTTCGGATAAGAACCCGTAAGATCACCACCGGCAGGACCAGTGGGGTTACTACCTCCACTACCAGAATTATCCGTTCCCGGTATCCAGCTTGTACCATCAAATTTCAATACCTGTCCGGCGGTAGCGCCAGTTGCAGTTACATTCACTCCCTGGATTTTGTTCAAAGTTGGATTCGGATAAGAACCTGCAAGATCACCACCCGCTGTTCCAGTTGGAGGCAAGGCAGTTGGAATAACACCCGCAGCAAGTTTTGCACTTGTAACAGATGCATCGACAATTTTTGAAGTGGTTACTGAATTATCGGCAAGTTTGGTTGTCGTAATGGCACTACTAGTAATAGTTGGATTCGGATAAGAACCTGCAAGATCACCGCCCGCTGTTCCATTTGGAGGCAATGAAGTTGGAATTACACCTGCTGCAAGTTTTGCACTTGTAACAGAACCATCTGCAAGTTTCGTTGTAGTGATTACTCCATTATTAATAGTTGGATTCGGGTAAGCACCAGTAAGATCACCACCTGCAGGACCGGTAGGAGCGCCACCTGAACCAAGGATTACATCCGGACCAAGCTTAGCCAAAGTAATAGAACCGTCAACAACCTTTGCAGTCGTAACAGAATTATCAGCGAGTTTATTTGTTGATACAGCACCATCAGCAATTTTTGGAGTGATCACAGCTCCATTATCAATCTTTGAAATGGTAACAGAACCGGCAGCAAGATTTGGATTTGGATACGTGCCCGAAAGATCACCACCAGCCGGACCTGTGGGATTGCTGCCGCCACCACCGCTAACGTCATCGGTAGCAGGCACCCATTGTGTCCCATTAAATTTTAATACCTGTCCGTTTATAGGAGCAGTATTACTAACTGCAATATTTTGAATCTTGCTGACCAAAGGATTCGGATAAGAACCTGTTAAATCACCGCCGGCAGTTCCATTTGGAGGCAATGAAGTTGGAATAACGCCCGCAGCTAGCTTTGCACCTGTAACGGAAGCATCAACTATTTTTGAAGTTGTTATAGAATTATCAGCAATTTTAGTTGATGTCACAGCACCAGTATTAATAGTCGGATTCGGATAAGAACCTGTAAGGTCACCACCCGCAGGACCAGTTGGATTACTACCGCCACTACCCGTATTATCAATTCCTGGTATCCAGCTTGTACCGTTAAATTTCAATACCTGTCCATTAGTTGCACCAGTTGCAGTTACATTCACTCCCTGGATTTTGTTTAAAGTTGGATTCGGATAGGCACCGGTTAAATCGCCACCTGCAGCTCCATTTGGAGGTAGTGAAGTTGGAATAACACCTGCTGCAAGTTTTGCACTGGTAACCGAAGCATTAACAATCTTTGAAGTTGTTACAGAATTATCAGCAAGCTTCGTTGAGGTGATCACTCCATTATTAATACCTGGATTCGGATAAGAACCGCTTAGATCACCACCCGCAGGTCCACTTGGACTTCCACCTGAACCAAAGATCACATCCGGTCCAAGCTTCGCCATTGTTATTGATCCATCAACAACTTTAGAGGTTGTTACAGAGTTGTCCGCAAGTTTATTTGTAGTAATCGCTCCGTTGTTAATAGCAGGATTCGGATACGAACCAGTCAAATCGCCACCTGCATTACCAGTTGGTGGTAATGATGTTGGGATCACTCCGTTCGCCATCATGGATTGTGTTATGGCACCGTTTGCTATTGAAGGATTGGGATAAGTACCAGTTAATGCTCCACCTGCATTCCCGGTTAATGTACCTACAGATGCAGTACCTGCATGTAATGCATAAGGCACAGATAGTAACTGCGCAACACCCATATTCATAAAATTAGATCCGCCATCAGGGTCAACTTCCACCTGGATGAATTTTGCCGCGGTGCTCCAGTCAATTCCACTAATTGTCCCTGTACTGTTATTGGCGCCGGCACTACCGATCGCAATTGTAAACAAGCCAAAGTTATTAGTAGTAATTGTTCTTGTTTCGCTGTAGAGGACAGTGCCGGTAGCGCTTCCGTCGCGAATACTCAATCGGGCTGCAATTTTTTTATTTGGTAAAACATTACCTACAGAGTTACGAGCGACGGCCTGGTAGTTGATTTGATTCGGAACCTGGCTGAATGCAAAGGACGACGATACGATAAATAAGAGAAGTAAAAGTTTTTTCATATAATTGGATTTTGACCCTACGGCCTTTAATTACTGGCTACTTTATTTTTACAATTTTATAAACTCCTTTTTTTGAAGAATATCCCGGGTAAGGATCCAGATCAACATGAAGCATATACACTTCATTTGGTAAGTGACTAACAGGAATTCTTTTGATTAGACCCACACCATAATAAGAATCTGCAACAGTTAATATCTTTCTGCCTGAACCGTCATAAAAGCTAAGTGTAATTCTGCCTCTTTGTTTACCAAGAAAATTTATCTCCACATAGCTTGAAGCCGGGTTGGGGAAAATTTTGATCTCATCATTGCCGAACATATTGTTCGTATTAATAGTTGCAGGATTTTGGATGAAGGGTTGGATAAAACCATTTGTAATAACAAGAGAATTATTTGAGCTGGTCATTTGTTCCACCAAAGCCAATTCACCAATGCTCCATTCAATTTGATAATATCCTGATTGGAATGATCCGCCGCTTGTGTTAATAACAGAGGGCGCAATGCTTTGAGAATTGCCATTAAAAAAAAGAAAGAAAAATACAATAACTAGTGTAATTGTTTTTTTCATAGAAATGGATTGAGTATGACAGCTTTAGTTAGACTAATATAAAAATAGAAGTTCGTCCATTATATTGAAAGGGTTTCGCTGAATGCCCACACTTAATCTTCGTCAAGTAGTATTTTTACTGTTTATACAAAAGGTTAGCTTTTAGCATGAACCAAAGGAATATATGCTGGAATCAATAAAAATTACTATTGAATAATCGTAGAAAAAAGGTGGTTTATCGCGGGCTGATAGTATTTTCCGCAAGGCATTTTTTGTCAATATTCAGTGAGTTTTTTTACCGACTCATGAATACGGCTTAGTGCCATAAAATTTTTCTCTAATTCAATATTAAACGGAACGGGCGTATCCAACGACGCACAACGCATCACGGGTGCGTCAAGTATAGAAAAACAATTTTCAGCGATCCACGCTGCTATCTCACCACCGATACCGCCGATCAGCGTGTCTTCATGTAATATCAAAACCCTTCCTGTTCTTTGCACTGCTTCACGAATAGAAAGATAATCAAGCGGAGCTAATGTTCTTAAATCAAGTATGTCAATAGAAATTTCAGGATGCTCTGCTGCGTAGTCTTCGGCCCAGTGAACACCACTGCCATAGGTGATAATTGAAACGTCATCCCCTTCTCTTACATGTCTTGCTTTGCCGATCTCGATTTCATAAAAATCCTCCGGCACAGGACCATTAACCGAACGATATAATGCTTTATGCTCAAAATACATTACCGGGTTGGGATCATTGATAGCCGCAATCAATAATCCTTTTGCATCAATGGGTGTGGAAGGATACACAACTTTCAACCCCGGCACTTTTGTAAACCAGGCTTCATTGCTTTGGCTATGAAATGGCCCGGCACCAACTCCACCCCCCGAAGGCATTCGAATAACAACATCAGCATGCTGACCCCAACGATAATAGATCTTTGCAAGATTGTTTACTATTTGATTAAAACCTACTGTTACAAAATCTGCAAACTGCATTTCCATTACACTTTTGTATCCTTCCAATGCTAAACCAAGTGCAGCGCCAACAATTGCACTTTCACATAATGGTGTATTTCTTACTCTTTCTTTCCCAAATTCTTTCACAAAGCCTTCGGTAATCTTAAATGCTCCACCATATTCTGCAATATCCTGCCCCATCAATACCAGGTTGGGATGGCGTTGCATGCTATGTCTTAATCCTTCGCTGATTGCATCGATCAATCTTTTATCGTGAGAAGTGAAACGTGAGACGTGAAAGGGTTTTGAATTATCAATGCTTCTGACGTTTGACGTTTCACGTTTCACGGCATACACGTCTTCCAATTCTTCTTCTGTATCGGGCACAACAACACTTGTATTAAAACCAATGGCCAATTCATCTTCTATCTTCTCCTTAAATTCATTTCTGATCTGGTGAACACCTTCTTCACCAATGATATCTATGGACTTTATATACTCTTCATACTTTTTTACAGGATCTTTTAATTCCCATATTTTAAATAATTCCGGTGGAATATATTTAGTGCCACTGGCCTCTTCATGTCCACGCATACGGAATGTCATGCATTCGATCAAATAGGGTTTTTGATTTCTAATGCAATATTCTCTCACTCCCTTTATTGTATCATAAACCGAAAGCAAATTGTTTCCATCGATCATCACACCTTCCATTCCATAACCTTTTGCTCTGTCGACAAGACTAATGCAACGATATTGTTCACTAACGGGTGTGCTTAACCCGTAACCGTTATTTTCAATGATAAAAATTACAGGCAGGTCCCAGACTGCAGCCACATTCAATGCTTCGTGAAAATCGCCTTCACTTGTTCCGCCTTCCCCCGTAAATGCCATTGAAACTTTATTTTCCTTTCTGAGTTTGTGTGCCAGGGCTACACCATCGGCGATCGCTAGCTGCGGGCCAAGATGAGATATCATTCCGCAGATATGATGTTCTTTATTTCCAAAATGAAAGCTTCTTTCTCTTCCTTTGCTGTAACCTTCTTTTGCACCCTGCCATTGCATAAATAATTTATGCAATGGCATATTGCGTGTGGTAAAAACGCCAAGATTCCGGTGAAGTGGCATGATCCATTCATCCTGCTGCAAAGCCAGGGTGGCTCCTACAGCAATTGCTTCCTGCCCAATTCCGCTAAACCATTTTGAAATCTTACCCTGCCTGAGTAATACCAGCATTTTTTCTTCGATCATCCTAGGCCAAAGTAATGAACGATAAAAACTTATAAGCTGTTCGGTGGAAAGATCCCTGCGATCGAAAGTCATGCTGCAAACCTATAAAATAAAGCGAATGGATTTTTAAAATTGTTAAAACACTGACAAAAAGAAAAAGAGCTCTTATGTAATAAAAAAATCGCTGCATCTTAAATAAAACTTTTATCATGAACCTGCTTTTCAAACCTGCCGCTGTAATTTTTTCTGCTTATACTATCTTTAGTTTACCGGTTTCAAAAGGCAATGATGTTCACGTTTTACGATCACACGAACAAATTAAAAATAATAATCCCAGGATACAGGCTGCTATTTTGCTTGATGTGAGTAATAGCATGGACGGATTAATTGAGCAGGCCAAGGCCCAACTGTGGACGATGGTGAACGTGATGGGAAAATCAAAATGTAATGGCACAACGCCTCAAATTGAAATAGCGCTATACGAATATGGAAGGGACAATAACGACCAGGGGAAAGGTTATGTAAAGCAAATTTCGCCCTTTACTTCTGACCTTGATAAACTTTCACAGGACCTGTTTGCGCTTACTACCAATGGAGGCCAGGAGTATTGCGGGCAGGTAATCCATGCTTCATTAAATGAATTAAACTGGGATACGGCATCGTCTAATTACAAAGTAATTTTTATTTCGGGGAATGAAGATTTCCTGCAAGGCAATATATCATATACCATTGCCTGCAATGAAGCAAAAAAGAAAGGAGTGATCGTAAATACAATTTATTGTGGTGACCGGTTGCAGGGAATCAGGGAGCATTGGAACCTGTTGGGTGAATGTGGCAACGGAAGTTTTACAAATATCAATTCCGATGCCAAACCAGAGGATATACCAACGCCTTATGACAGTGCCTTAATTACGCTCAATAATAAATTGAATGGCACCTACATTTATTATGGAGAAACCGGCAGGCAAAAACAAGCCATGCAAGCCACAGCAGATGCTAACAATGCAGGCATTAATACATATGTTGGTGTAAACAGGATTGCTGCAAAAAGCCAAAAGGCTACCTATTATAATGCCGGGTGGGATCTTATCGATGCAAAAGATGAGGACAAAAAGATCTTGGACAAGGTCGACTTCAAAACCTTGCCCGATAGTTTACGTAATAAAAACAAGGCGCAACTGGAAGCCATAATAAATCAAAAAAGCAATGAAAGAAGTTTGATTCAAAAAGAGATCCGGGAAATAAATAAGAAAAGGGAGGCTTATATTAATGATGAAAAACAACGAAAGGCGAAAAACAATAATAATACGCAAACATTAGAAACCGAAGTCGAAAAGATCATCAGGGAACAGGCGAAGAGATTTAATATGAAGATTGAATAGTGATCAATAAGAAGCCCGCCGGTCTTTTTTTTCCTTTTTATCAATTGCAGAAGTTATTATTGATAAAATAATACTGAACAATAAAGCCCACCAGAAATTATCAATACTAAACCCATCTACAAATTTGCTGGCCAATAAAACAACAATTGCATTAATAACAAAAAGAAAAAGACCCAGTGTAAGGAAAGTAACAGGCAGCGTGAATAATACCAAAAACGGTTTGATAAACAGATTTAGAAGAGCAAGTACGAAAGCAAATGCAAGAGCGGTCCAGAAATCAGCGACATGAATTCCATTCAATATATAAGAAAGCCCGAATGTAAGGGCAGCAATAACCAGTATGCGGATAAGAAAATTCATTTGCTGGTTTTTTGAATAACTTATATTACAACAAGCTCATAAAATTCCTCGGGATTAAGATATTTCTTTGCCAGGTGTTGTAATTCTTCGGGCGAAACGGTTCGAATGGTATTTAAAGCGCTGTAAAAATAGTTTTCATCCACTCCATTCAAGATATAATTTTTCCATCTTGCAATGATATGGAACGGGCCATCAAGGTCACCGAGGATGGTTCCCATCATATAGTTTCTTACCAACTGCATTTCTTCGTCCCTGATCGGTTCATCCTGCAGCCGTTTCATTTCTTTATAAATTTCCAAAATGGCTGCCTCGCAAACATCTTTTCCGACTTCGGTACTTACCAGCCATGCGGATTGCTGAATATGATCCTGCAGGTAGCTATGAATTCCATAAGTATAACCCTTATCCTCCCTGATGTTAGACATTAGCCTTGAACCAAAATATCCGCCAAAAAGATTATTCAGCACCATCACTTTTTGAAAATCGGGATGATGCCGGTTGGGGAATTCTCTTGCAATACGGATGGAACCCTGGACACCATTTGCGTCATTAGTGATCCTGAATTTTTCTCCGGGCTTTTTTGTTGATGAGGTTTGATAACGCGGATTTTGAAAATTATTTCCGAAGGGCAATTTTCCAAAATGTTTGTTCAGCAATTCAAAAAGACCTATTGGAAGTTTACCTGCTGTGAATATAAGGCAATTGCCATTTTTGTAGTATCGCTCATAAAACGAAACCAGTTCTTCCCTGTTTAGGGCGTCATATTGTTCATGACTGCTGTATTTTCCATAAGGATGTTTCTCACCATATAAGTAGGAGTCGATCAACCTGCCTGCAACGAATTCACTTTTTTTAAGGCTTACACTTAATCGTTGTTTTTGGTTTTGTTTAAAAATTGCCAGCTCTTCTTCCGGAAAGACAGAATCGGTGATCAATTCTTCAACAACAGGTAAAAGTTCGGCGATATGTTTATTAAGGCAATGAAGGGTAAGTGTTGCCGTCTCATTATAACAGGCACGGTTTAAAAATGATCCATAATATTCAAAATGTTCATTGATCTCAAATGCCTTCTTTTTTGACGTGCCGTTGCGCAAAAGAAAATTGCTGGAAGCAGCAACAAGATTTTTTTCCTCGAAACAGTTGCCTGCAAAAAAAACTATTTCCATACTCATCACCT
Organism: Chitinophagaceae bacterium; assembly: GCA_025923075.1. Classification (GTDB taxonomy): domain Bacteria; phylum Bacteroidota; class Bacteroidia; order Chitinophagales; family Chitinophagaceae; genus VBAS01. The sequence continues at coordinate 10,570 of JAICGN010000040.1, read as the reverse complement.
CTTCGGCACCTGCATTGATCGCATACACCGGCACACCATTATCCAATGTAAACTTTTCATAAGGCTTTAATGCTAGATGAAGATTAACGGCATCAATAATGGGCGGAGCTATCTTTCTGTTTACAGTGATCAATTCCATGTATCAGTTCTTTGAATAATAATAAAGGGTGTTGCTGTTTTCCGGTCTGAAAATGATCCGGCTTTCATTCAAAATATCTTCCGCCGTAACAACATTATATTTTTCCAATTCATGATTCATTTGACCGGCATCTCCCAGCAACTCATAAAACGCAAGACTATTGGCCCGGTTAGTAAGACTCATATCTTCAAATGCTATCAGGCTCTCTACCTTGTTTTTTACTTTTTGCAATTCGTTTATTGCCACTTTCTCTGTTCTCATTTTTTCAAGTTCTGCTTCCACGGCTTGTTCTGCATCTTCCATTTTTATTCCCTTTACCAGTTTGCCTTCGATTATCAATGTGCCCGCGTCAACGCTTCCGCTATGATAACATTCAACAGCGCTGAATAGTTTTTTTTCTTTTACCAATGACTGAAACAACCTTGATGAACCGCCACCACTGAGAATTTCTGTTATTAGGTCGGCGATATAATATCTTTTATCTGTTCGGGGATAAATATGCCAGCATTTATAGAAAGCGTCAAGTGGCACATCAGCTTTTACCTCTAATTTTCTTGCTCCCGTCTGATTTGGCTCCTGCGGCAGGTTACGCATATATTTTTCACCGGAAGGAATATCACCAAACCATTTTTCTGTAAGCTCTTTCACTTTTTCAACGTTCACATTTCCTGCCACCACCAGTATTGCATTGTTGGGGCGGTAATGTTTAAAGAAAAACTTCTTTACATCTTCCAGTTTTGCATTTTCAATATGCGATAATTCTTTACCGATCGTCATCCATCGGTATGGATGAACTTTATAAGCGAGTTCCCGCATTTTATGCCATACATCACCATATGGCTTATTCAAATAATGTTCTTTAAATTCTTCACAAACAACCTTGCGCTGTACATCCAAACTCTTTTCCCCGAAAGCAAGTGAAAGCATGCGATCACTCTCGAGCCAGAAGGCTGTTTCTAAGTTTTCAGCAGGCAACTGGATATAATAATTGGTTATATCATTTGATGTATATGCATTATTTTCTCCGCCCGCCATTTGCAGGGGGCCATCATAAGTGGGAATATTGATGCTGCCGCCAAACATCAAATGCTCAAACAAATGAGCAAAACCGGTTTTCTCCGGATCCTCATCCCTGGCTCCCACATCATACATAATGTTTACGACCGCCATCGGTGTGGACGTATCCTGGTGCACGATCACTTTCAAACCATTTGCCAATACAAATTTTTCAAACTGTATCATATTGAATTCAATAATAAAATATCCCGATAATTATCGGGAGGCAAAAATAGGTCAATTGATGCAGAAGAAAATTAAAGTATGCTCTTCACCTTGAAGGAAAATTCCATCAGCTCGCCTTCGCGGTTGACGATAATTTTTATTTTTTGACCGGCGGCCTGCAAAGCTCCTTTGAATAGCTGTAAGTTTTGTCCCACTATGTTGTTGATGCCAATCAGGACGTCGCCCTCCATGAGACCGGCTGAAGCAGCCGGCGAACCTTCAGCAACATCACCTAAAATAATTTGGCCATCTATCATATATAATTCAATGCCGGAATAGGAGTAATCAAATCCGTCATGGTAATGCGAATTTTGCATGAAATAAAATTCCTTTTTCGGGTAATTTAAAATCACATTAAAACGCCGCAGGATGTCATTGCCAATAATACCGCTTAAGTATGGATAAGAAGTAATATTGAATGTATCATCAAATACAAATACAGGTATATTCCGGAACCGATATGGCCCCATCCGCATTTCCCTAATCACTGTCATATGCATATCAATCTTTCCGCCAACACCTTCTGCCTCTTTTGCATACAGCACTCTTTTTTTATCAAGGAAGTTACTATCCTCTATAAATTCCTTATTCAGCATCATACAAAGACCGGCGCCGATATCAAATAAAAACCGTGAGTTAGTCGTAACCTCATCCCGTATTCTCGCAGATAGTACGGGCAACGTACGCAAGATGGGTTCATACAACCAACCACCACGCGGATATTTCATCCGCCCATTTGTAAAAATCGAAACTCTTGAGCTGTCATAGTTAATTAAAAATATATAACGGCTCAGCACAGAATAACCAATGATCCCGTCAATTTTTTCTCCATATACTGCGGTCAGGATCTCATAATTATTTACGTGAAAATTTAGGCTATCAACCGTGAGTCCCGGCAATCGTAATTTTTGGTTATATACGAAACTTACCTTGCGCGCACCGGCAATACCAAGTATGGTCATATCCGATGGCGTCGGCGTTATTTTGAAATAGTCAACTGTTGTGGAATCAAGAGAAATGCCACCGCTACCTGTATCTAAAATAAAATTGAGGGTATCCCGGTAATCGGCAAATTGCGCGTTGAGCAAAACAACTCCCCCTGACAGTTGCCTGAAGCGAAAGGACGTCAAAAGTTTTGCAGGCGGTTCTACAAATTGTTCCTGCGCTGTCGCAGAGATAGACGCTGCTGATAACAAATAAAACAGGAATTGTGTTACTGGCTTTCGCATTACTATTAAATCCCGGCTCATTTGGGATCTTTTTTAGATAATTGTTCAGCAAATAGACGGTTAGTTTGGCTGATTTGCTGCATTCAGTACGGCAAGATATTATAATAAAACAATAAATAATTACCGGCGGCAAGTAATTGAATGATTTTGCCTTCTTTACCTTTGTCGATCCGAATATGCAATTACCCGATCTATATCAGAAAGCCGCAACGTTTGAATTCCTGACCAAAGAAGAAGGAGTGTATTTATTTGAAAATGCGCCCCTGACCGAGCTTATGTTTATTGCTGATGAATTAAGAAAGAAGCAAGTGCCGCACGGAAAAGTTACCTGGCAGATCGATCGCAATGTAAATACGACCAATGTCTGTATTGCCAATTGTAAGTTCTGCAATTTTTATCGAATACCCGGTCACGCGGAAGCCTATATAACCGATATGCCAACATACCGGAAAAAGATTGAGGAGACTGTGCGTTGGGGTGGTGATCAACTTTTACTGCAGGGCGGTCATCATCCTGAATTAGGATTGGATTTTTATGTCAATACTTTCAGGCAGATCAAAAAAGAATTCCCAACTATTAAACTGCATACGCTCGGCCCGCCTGAAGTTGCCCATATTACCAAACTCCAAAAAAGCAATCATCGTGACGTATTGATTGCATTAAAAGATGCGGGAATGGATTCATTACCCGGCGCCGGCGCTGAAATACTAATTGATCGTGTTCGCCGATTGATCAGCAAAGGCAAATGCGGGGCGCAGGAATGGCTCGACATCATGCATGAAGCACATAAATTAAATATTACTACTTCTGCAACGATGATGTTTGGTCACGTGGAAACCATTGAAGAACGGTTTGAGCATTTGATAAAAATAAGAGAAGTGCAGAACCGTAAACCTGAAAATGCAAAGGGTTTCTTGGCTTTTATTCCGTGGACTTTCCAGGATGTTGATACATTACTTGCAAAGATCCGCGGCGTGCATAATCTCACGACACCTGACGAATATATCCGCATGATCGCTATCAGCCGCATCATGCTTCCCAATATTAAAAACATACAGGCCAGCTGGCTCACCGTTGGAAAAGAGGTTGCGCAACTTTGCTTACATGCCGGCGCCAATGATTTTGGCAGCATCATGCTTGAAGAAAATGTAGTGAGTGCAGCCGGCGCACCCCATCGGTTTACTTATAAAAGTATTCAGCAGGCGATTCGTGAAGCAGGCTTTGAACCGCAACTGCGCAATCAGCAATATGAATGGAGAGCTTTGCCAGAGACAATAGAAGAGCAGGTGATTGATTACTGAGATAAATCCAGAAAATAATGTTATGAAATTTTTTCTTATCTCATTTATATTTCTGTTTAGTGCATGTTCAGGCGAAAATCAATCTCCAAAAGCAGAAAAGAATGAGTATCATCCCACATACACAACGGATTTAGAAGACAGCATTAAAACGTTGAATTTGCAATATATTTCATGGGCTTGCCAATGTGCAAATTGGGCAACTCCATCAGACATTGAGTTATACCAAGACACAGGTAAGCTTTCAGAGCATTCAATCTTTATTGAGCCAGCAACTGATAAATTAATATTACCCGACACGTTAGGCTATAGTGGTGATTTAATAATGTTTGTGGGACAATTTTATAAAGACATTGGGTACCCTAAAAATTATCCTAAGACAGAAATGCAGGTAGACAAAGCAAGGGTATTTAAGTATTCGTCTTATAAGGTTATAAGAAGCAACTATCGGGATTTTGAACTGGAGAAAAGCAATTAAAAATGCGAGACAATAATCTAATTAAGTTTTTTCTCGTTTTTAATTTTACCATTTTATTCCATAATGCTTTTACCCAACAACTCTATTTTCCCGATTCAACGTGGCAAACAAAAAAACCGGCAGAATTAAAAATGAATGCAGCACTAGTCGACAGCGCAGTAAGCTTTGCCATTCGTAATGAAACCAAAACCGATTATGATCTCCGCATTGCTATTTTAAAAGCTCACGCAAATGAACCAAATTATCGAATAGCCGGCCCAACAAGCGAAAGAGGTAGACCTGCAGGAATTATTTTAAAGAATGGTTATATCGTTGCGCAATGGGGTAATGTGGAAAGAGTGGATATGACATTCAGTGTTTCGAAAAGTTATCTTTCCACGGTGGCAGGACTAGTACTGGATGATCGCTTAATAAAAAATATTGATGACCGTGTAGGTGAATACGTTTCGGATGGAAAATTTGATGGAGAACATAATTCAAAGATCACATGGCGGCATTTGCTTACACAATCATCCGATTGGTCGGGATGCTTATTTGATGTTTGTGATTGGGCCGATCGTCCGCCAAGAGACGGAACGATTGATGATTGGAAAAATAGAAAGCTGCTTGAACCAGGTTCCACATTTGAATACAATGATGTTCGGGTGAATTTATTGGCCTATTCCTTATTACAGGTTGTAAGAAAACCGTTGTCGCTTGTACTACGTGAAAGAATTATGGATCCGATCGGTGCTTCCACTACATGGAGATGGTATGGTTATGATAATTCATCCGTAAATGTTGATGGTAAAACGATCGTATCAGTAAGTGGTGGCGGTCATTTCGGTGGCGGTATTTTCATCAATACACTTGACCAGGCAAGATTTGGCTTGTTGTTTTTAAGAAAAGGAAAATGGAAAAACAAACAATTAATTTCTGAGCAGTGGGTGAATTCAGTTAGCCAGCCGTCTGCTGCAAACAAATCTTATGGTTTAATGTGGTGGACAAATGAAGAAAATCGCCTGGGAAATGTTTCAAAGAAAATTTATTCTGCCGATGGCTTTGGCGGCAATTTTATTGTTGTGGATACTGAGCATGATCTTGTTATAGTTGTACGCTGGCTGGATCCATCGAAAATCGGGGAGCTTGTGCAATTGGTGATCAATGCCGCAGAAACCAAATATTAAATCAATGAGCACAGCACTTGTAAAAATTATTCCTGTTCTTGAATCTGCTGATATTGCACGAGACGTTGCATGGTATAAAGAAAAAACAGGCTTTGCCGTTTCTTTTTCTCATGAAAAAATGTATGCGGGGCTTTACCGCGATGGTCTTGAAATACATCTTCAATGGCATGCCGGTACAAAAGATGACCCTATGAACGGCGGTGCTGTTATTCGTATTGATGTAAAAAATATCAAACCTCTTTTTGAAGAATTCAAACAAAGGGGAACAGTGCAAGAAAAAGATTTCAGGGAAAACACACCATGGGGAACAAATGAATTTGCTTTTCATGACCTTAATTCAAATGCGATCTTTATTTCCGAAGATATAGACTAAAGGCTCATAAAGGAAACCCATCAGATGAATAAAAAACTTTTCCGGCTGCTTAAAAGCATCATAGCGAGTTCCTTATTGTTGTTGTTTGTAGCTTGTTCATCCAATAATAAGAGAACGCTGATACAATCCGTTACGGGACCTGCAACCGTTTCTCCGGGTGAGATCTGGCTGTCTCATGAACATCTTCTTGTAGATTTTATTGGCGCCGATAGTATTGATGCCAAAAGATGGAACCATGATTCTGTCATAAATGCGACATTAAATTATCTTGAAGAAATAAAACCACATAAGGTAAAATATTTCGTTGATGCGACACCTGCTTATCTTGGCAGGGATGTGTTGCTGCTGGAAAAGATCGCAAACAGAACCGGACTAACTATTATAACCAATACCGGTTTTTATGGCGCAGTAAATAATAGATATGTTCCTTCATTTGCGTTTGATAAAACGGCTGAAGAACTGGCCGAAATATGGATCAATGAATTTAAGAATGGGATAGATGGCACGCCCGTAAAACCCGGGTTCATTAAGATCAGCGTTGATGCATCAGATAGGCTTGATACTATAGATCAAAAACTGGTAAAGGCAGCGGCAATTACTCATTTGCAAACGGGATTGACGATTGCTTCACACACCGGAGAGGCGAAAGGACTTTGGCCCCAATTAAAAATTCTCAAAGACATGAATGTTTCTCCGGAGGCTTTTATATGGGTTCATTCGCAAAATGAAAAAGACAATAATAACTATTTGCTTGCTGCAAAGGAGGGTTGCTGGATCAGCTTTGATGGATTAGGTTGGGAACTCGAAAAACATATTGAGAAAATGGTATTTGCAAAAGAAAATAAGATACTCGACAGGATATTAATATCACACGATGCCGGATGGTACGATCCACAAAAACAAGTTCAGGCAATTCAACCTTATACAAATATTTTTAAAAAACTGTACCCGGCACTGATGTCAAAAGGTTTCAGCAAGGAGGAATTCAATCTTTTAATGAGCCGGAATCCGGCTGAAGCTTTTTCAATTAGCATAAAGAGATGATAAGTTGCCTTTAATTACATATTCCACCAATAAGTAAACTTTATTACCAATGCACGGTTGCGAACATATAAGGGCGTTGTATAATAGTTATCAGTATATACAATGAACAGGTCGGAGGCCGGCCGGTATCGCCATTGAAACCTTGTATTAATATTAATGTTCTTTTGCTGTTCGTTGTACTGAATAAATGCGGTAAAGAATAATTTATTTGTCATTGTCACATCAATCCGGGGTCCTACTAGCCAAAAATCAGTTTTACCCCATGGTAAAGGAAGATCAAGATTGTTATAGTTTGTGTTGATTGCGATGTTCACGAATGGCTGAAACCTGTACCCAAGATCGGCTATTATGTTTAACCGGCTGCCATCTGCATAATATCCGCCAAACCGGGTACTAAACCCAAACGTAAAACGGCTTTGTGGCTTGGAAACATATTCTACTCCCCATGCTTTCCAGTGATGAAGCGTACCACGGGCCAGTGTATCTTTTCCTGAATTAGTTGGATCAAAGGGTTGTAACAATTCAATAAACACATCTCCCGCCCATACATCAAATAAACTTTGATTACGGAAGTTCACTATGTAGAGAAAAATGTTTTCATGATCCGTTTGTTTCATGGAGGGAGAGAAATAATAGTTTATAGAAGCTCTCGGTCCATGACTCAATACTTTCCCGGTTGCCGGGAAAAATAACCGGCTTGTAAACGGACTTATTTTTATATAGTTTGTTCTTGGAACATAACCCACTTCAGCAGTATAATTTTTTCCGATGTATTCATGCTGCCATGCCAGGGTCCATTTGCGACTGGTGTATTGGAGATTTGCAGCATGCACCCAGTTTTTACCGGGATTGCCGGGACTAAATGACTTCAGCAGCATGAATTTTCCTGTCCAAAGATTATTTGATGAAGCAAGATTGTATTCAACTCCAAAATTCCTGTTGAATGATGAATAGATATGTTTTGCTGTATCGCTTGGATCATAATTCACAGACTGTTTATTAACAAACAAGAAACCAATATTGGAACGGGAGAAAACTCTTCTTTGCAAGGCGATCACTGCAAAATTCTGTGCAGGCAATTCCACCGAATCAACCTTGCCGGTTTGCATATCCATTACACCGATGCGCCAGTCTTTGTTAATCTTACCACTCAGTCTTGCACCAACACTGATCGGTGCATTTAAACCAATACGCCGTGAGAAAAATGGACGAATGGTTGGATAACCAAAATTTGCAAAGTGGTCACCATTCTCAAGAAAGAACTGTCTTTTTTCAGGAAAGAAAAGTTCAAAGCGATCAAGATTGGTTACCTGCCGGTCCACTTCTACCTGCGAAAAATCCGGGTTAACTGTAAGATCGAGGTTCAATGAAGAGGTAACAGCGATCTTTGCATCAACGCCAACATCCTTTCTATAATCAGCAGCTTGTTTTGTTTCATAATCTTTACTTACTCCGCCAAGCAGGTAAGGGATGATAGAAATATTAGCACCGGCCTCCGGTGGCGGTTCATCCCAAACAAGTGAGCCGCTATAGGCAAGCGATGCAGTGGGAAATTGCCGGGGCACAGGGGCCCAACTCGATTTTTCCGCAATTATGATATCGAGTCTGCTGAAATTAATGCCCCATGTTTTTATTCCCTTCTTATAGCGAATTGTTTTAAAAGGAATTGAAGCTTCGAATATCCATTTGTCAGTATAATTTTTTACAATGGAGATCCATTTGTTATCCCAATTAAGATCAACTTTGCCACCTTCATACATCATACCATCCCATTGTGCTCCGGCGGCATTAGCGCCAAATGAAAAACCATTGGTCTGATCATCAAAAGGATCCATGAACAAAAGAAAGTTATCATTCTTTCCAAAAATAAAATCCCGTTTTAGTGATTCCACCATGTATTTCTGGTTTTCTTTATGAAAGCAGGTCGCCATCAAATAGAGGTTTTCTCCATCATAACACATCCGGACTTCTGTTCTCACTTTTGCATGGCTGGTATCCATGGGCAAAACCATAAAAAAATCCGCAGCTACTTCGGCATCTTTCCAGGCCTGCTCATCCATTACGCCGTCGATGGCGATCGGTGATGACGCTTTTTTTATATGCAATTGATATTTCTCATTTTTCTTTTGGGCAAAAAGAATGTGACAAAACAAAAAATAGGATAAAAAAAAGAGAGAAAATTTTAACACTGTTAGTTTGTGTTTATATCTGCAATTTAACTCTTGTAAAAGAAAATTTAACTGATAACATTTAATAACTTGCAGCGATGCGATTTGTAGCTATCATATTGTTGATTTTTCATTTTTTTAGCTGCGGTAATGCCGATAAAGAAATAAATGAAAACGGGTACGCAGTCAGTGACACACTACTTGCCTGGGACACAAATGCCGATTCAATGATCATGAAAAGAGACATTACTGTGCCTGACAGTGCCATTACGGTTAAGCGAATAATTAATGGATTAAATGAAAAATATCCTGAAGTACATATCGATGTCATTAAACAAAGCGGGGATACGATTTACATTGCAGTTCCTGATGGGGAGTATCTTGGCAACCAGATGGGAAGTGCCGGATCCTCGGCATGGTTTGCCGATGCAGTTATTAATCTCACATCAGCCCCAGGAATAAATTATGTTTATTTCAACATGGATATGTATAGCCATGCATCCGGCGGCGTCATCAGCGAGCAGGAATACAAAGGCTGGAAAAGACAATAATAATAATACGAATAATAATTATCAAGTATGAATAAAAAACTTTCATGGCTTCGTAGAACAGGTATTGCCGAAGGAATTTCTTTTTTACTATTGCTTGGCATTGCTATGCCATTGAAATATGTATTAAAACAGCCAATGGCGGTAACGATTGTTGGGTGGGCGCACGGGATATTATTTGTTGCGTTTCTCTTTCTTGCCTGGGAAGTAAAAACTGATCGTAATAAAAGCGGGAAATGGTTTGCGCTCGCCTTTCTCGCTTCCATTTTACCCGCAGGAACTTTTTTCTTTGATAAAAAATTAAAGGAAGAAGAAACGGTCAGTTCAACCCAATCTGATTAGCCCTAAACACCCGTAAAAAATTTTCTCCCAGAATTTTGCGAATATCTTTTTTGCTATAGCCTCTGTCTAACAATGCTTTTGTGATCAAAGGAAAATCCTGCACACCGTTCAATTCTTTTGGTCCTGCTTCGATGCCATCAAAATCGGAACCCAGGCCTACAAAATCGATCCCAACAAGTTTCACAATGTAATCAAGATGATCTATCAGCAGTGAAAGTGCAGGACGAAATGAATCTATTTCAGTCCTGTACTTTTCCATCATCATTATTTGGGCATAATCTGGCTGAGCACCCCCGGTGATCATCGAATCCACTTCTGATTTGTGTTTTGCAAGAAAGCCGAGGGCTTTCATTTCATAAGTGCTGTCAAGAAAGCCTGCATAAAAATTAAGATGAACAACGCCGGCATTTTTGGCAATGGCTATTATCTGGTCGTCTTTTAAATTCCTCCTGTGATGGCACAATGCCCATACGCTGCTATGAGAAGCGATCACTGGCTTTTTTG
>JAICGN010000039.1 GCA_025923075.1 Chitinophagaceae bacterium | reverse complement strand
TTATTGCTTTTCTCAATGATGGTAACGCTTAGTGAACGATGTAACCGTGCTGCATTTATCGCACAGAAAAAACCAGCGGCCCCTCCTCCAATGACTATCAAATGTTTTGACACCTTACAAAAATGAAGAATTATTAATTATTCTTGCCTACCGGCAGGCAGGAATTACTAATTATTAATTATCATTACAGTGCATGCTCTATTCTGTTTTAAAAGTCATTGTCAGGCTTGCTGCTAAGATATTCTGCAGAAAGATCGTTATTAACAACCGCGAATTACTGAAGGAAAACGGCCCAATGATCCTGGCTTGCAGTCATCCCAATTCATTTCTTGATGCCGTGCTGATGGATATCCTTTTCGAAAAACCGGTCTGGTCATTGACAAGAGGCGATGCATTTTTAAATAAAAAGATAACAAAGCTTTTCTATAAACTTAAAATGCTGCCGGTATACCGTCCCAGCGAAGGCGTTGAAAATCTCTCTGAGAATTATAGGACCTTTGACGCTTGTATTGAACTTTTCAAACGAAATCAAATTGTGCTCATCTTTAGTGAAGGACTTTGTGAGAATGAATGGCATTTGCGTTCACTAAAAAAAGGGACAGCAAGGCTTGCTTATAAATGCCAACAGGAAAATATTTCATTAAAGATCTTACCAGTCGGCATCAACTACAGTTCGTTTGAGCGATTTGGAAAAAATCTCTTTGTCAACTTTGGAAATATTTTTACGGTCAATGATTTTGATAAAAATTTAAGCGATGGCGCCTGGAACCAGGTTTTTAATAATCAACTACAGCACGAGCTTCGCCCGCTTGTATTCGAAATAGAAAAAGGTGACAAAGCCAAACAAAAGGACATATTGACAATAAAAATACCATTACTAAAAAAAATATTCCTGGCTATTCCTGCGGCCATTGGCTGGCTGGTTCATGCGCCACTTTATTTACCCATAAAATATTGGGTACACAAAAAATACAATAACTCCGGGCATGTAGATTCTATGCAGATTGTTTTGTCGCTTTTTATTTATCCATTTTATCTCTTATTGTTTACGATTCTCCTGTTTTTTATTTTGAGAACATGGTTGGTGCTTTTTATGTTGATCATATTGCCACTTACCGCATGGAGTTATGTCCAGTTGAAAGGACAATTGGATAAATAATTAAACCACTTGAATAAACGAACATAAGCAATGGAACGGACATATATACAAGACAAAAAATTTGAAAGGGAAGATTTTACTGCAGCTGAATTGCCAGTTGCCGATTATGAAAACTGCGTCTTTCTGAACTGTAATCTTTCCAGTGCCGATCTATCGAAGAGGGTATTTATAGAATGTGAATTCAATTTTTGCAATCTAAGTACAGCGAAGCTGCCCGGAACAGCTTTTAAAAATGTGAAATTTAAAAATTGTAAACTACTCGGCCTGCATTTTGAAAACTGTGATCAATTTCTTTTTGAAGTTGATTTTGACAACTGCTTTCTACACCTCTGCTCCTTTTACAAACTGAAACTTAAAAAAACAAGATTTAAAAACTCAAATCTTTCAGAAGTTGATTTTACTGGGGCAGACCTCAGCAATTGTTTATTGGATGATTGTGACCTTACAGGAGCCAAGTTCGAAAATACTGTTCTGGAAAAGGCAGATCTTCGAACAGCTCGCAATTATTCGATCGATCCGGAATTAAATAAAATTAAGAAAGCAAAGTTTTCAATTCACGGAATTGCCGGACTTCTGGCTAAATATGATATTGAAATTGAATGAACATGACCCTGCTACCTATAAATCAAACTCTGGAAGAAAACGAAGCCTTTGCCAACAATCCCTTGTGCAATGAAAGCCTTGGCATGTGCATTGAATTTTATAAAAGAGTTGGATTTAATCCTCCATGGATATGTTACTACGCAGAAGAAAATGGTGAACTGATCGGCAGTGCTGCTTTTAAAGGACAGCCTATTAATAATACGGTTGAAATTTCTTATGGCACAATGGAAAATCACCGACAAAAAGGTGTAGGCACAAGGATATGCAGACAATTAGTTGAACTGTCATTGGCTACCGATCCTTCGGTAAGAATTACTGCAAGAACACTTCCTGAAAAAAATTACTCGACAAGAATTTTGGAAAAAAACAGTTTTGTTTTGTTAGGTTTTGTAACCGATCCTGAAGATGGTGAAGTGTGGGAATGGGAGTATAAGAAAAAAACTTAAGCGACTATTTCATATTCACTGAACAAATTTACATTTGATTTTTCTGCAGCCTCGATCGGCGCATAATCAGAAAGAATATCCGCTTCAATTTTTCTTACACAAACATCATGTTCAAAATGAACAGAGGGTTTACCATCTTTTGTTCTAACGGTCCAGCCATCGCTTTCCGTATATACTTCTTTTTTGCCAAGATTGATCATTGGCTCGATTGCCAGCACCATTCCTTCTTTTAGCTTGGCACCGCTGCCTCTTTTACCATAGTTGGGTACTTGCGGATCTTCGTGCATATTTTTTCCCAAACCGTGGCCCACTAATTCTCTCACTACACCATATTCATGTTTCTTCTCTGTATGTTGCTGTATGGCAAATGAAATATCACCGATCCTGTTGCCGGCGATTGTCTTTTCTATGCCTTTATATAAGGATTCCTTGGTAACCCTGATCAATTGCATCACATCTTTGCCGGGATCTCCAATGGCAAAAGTATAAGCATGATCTCCATGCCATCCGTGCAATATCACACCTATATCCACTGAAACAATATCGCCTTCTCTTAATTCCTTTTTATTGGGAAAGCCATGTACTACCACATCATTTACTGAAATACATGAGTTGAAAGGATAACCATTATAATTAAGAAATGAAGGCACCGCATGATGATCATGAATATATTCACCAATCAACTTATCAAGTGCTAATGTTGTTATTCCAGGCTTAAGCACACCTGCGACAACAGAAAGCGTGTTGCTTACAAGCAAGGCACTTTGCCTCATCAGCTCCACCTCAGCATGTGTCTTTAGAATAATCATTACCTGCGGGTCCTTTGTTTAAAAAATATCCGTGAAGAAAGTATTTATTGACGAAGCACTCTCCACAACTCGAGGAGTTCATTTCGCCATTATAACTTTCAAAATTAATGAATGTTTCGGCTGTGGCTCGTGAATAGGACCAAGCAATCTCCGTAAAGGAAGGAGTTCACTTCGCCACTAAACATCCAAAATTAATAAAAGAATTTGGCTATGGCACGTGAGTGTTTATACCGAAGCTTGCGTCAGCGTTTGTCTTCCCTGTATTCTTCCACTCTTCATCAAACCGTCGTATTGACGCATGAGCAATTGCGTTTCTATCTGCTGCAATGTATCAAGCACTACTCCCACCAGTATCAACAGGGATGTGCCCCCAAAGAAGCTTGCAAAACCCTGTGAAACTCCCAGTAATTCTGCAATACCCGGTAAAATACCGACAAAGGCAAGTAATACAGCTCCTGGCAACGTAACCTTATCCATCACAGCACCAATATAATCTGCCGTCGGTTGACCGGGTTTTACACCGGGAATAAACCCATTATTTTGCTTCAGGTTATCGGCAATCTGTTTTGGGTTAAATATTAATGCTGTATATAGAAACGTAAATCCTATTACCACGGTGGCATATACCAACATGTACCAGATATTTTTAGGGTCGGAAAATACTCGTGCTATTCCCTTTGTCGAATCGGCATAAGCGAATAGTGTAGGCAAAAACATAATCGCTTGTGCAAAGATGATAGGCATTACACCAGCAGAGTTTACTTTAATGGGTAAAAACTGTCTTGCTCCTGTGAACTGCCTGTTGCCTCCGGCTATTTGCTTGGCATAGTTCAACGCAATTTTCCTTGTTCCCTGTATCAATAAAATACAGCCAAGAATGATTCCAACCAGAATAAACAGCTCGATGATAAAAATTAAAATGCCTCCGCCTGCAGAACTCGCCGACTTTGCAGTAAACTCCTGGGCAAAAGACTGTGGCAGTCGGGCAAGAATACCCACCATGATTATTAATGATGTACCGTTACCCAATCCTTTATCCGTAATCTTTTCACCTAACCACATTACGAACAAAGTACCTGCAGTAAGAACGATGACGGTGGTGTACCAGAAATAGGGTTCGAAACCGGGAATCCTGCCACCCCCTCTTGTCATCTCATTCAGGTAAGTTACATAAGCAGAAGCCTGAACAATTGTAACGGCTACTGTAAGATAACGTGTCCACTGATTGATCTTTTTTCTTCCGCTATCTCCTTCTTTTTGCAACTTCTGCATTTGGGGAACAAGTACCGTCATCAACTGCATAAAGATAGAAGCAGAGATGTACGGCATGATACCTAAAGCAAAAATGGATGCTTGTGAAAATGCACCACCTGCAAACGTATCGATCAAACCAAGAATGCCTTTTTTGGAATTGGCCATTTGTGCCTGGATACCATCGGGATCAATACCGGGCAACACAATATGAGCACCAATCCGGTAAATAAATATTAACGCCAGAGTAAACAGGATCTTGCTACGCAATTCCTCAATGCTCCAGATATTTTTCAGTGTTTTAAATAATTTTTTCACGGATGCAAAGCGGTTTAAATATCTTAAAACAAAAAAGACGCATCTAACATGCGTCATTGCAAGTTACGGAAAATCAGGCAACAATTTCTACGGTACCACCGGCAGCTTCAATAGCTTCCTTCGCTTTTTGACTTACTGCATTTACTTTAAATGCAAGTTTGCTTTTAATTTCGCCGTTACCTAAGATCTTCACCTTATCATTCTGGCTGACCAGTTTACTGTTATAAAGATTTTCAAATGAAAATTCTTTAATACCATATTTTTCCAGCAATTGATCCACCTGTCCAAGATTGAATACTTTATATTCAATACGATGAATATTTGTGAACCCGCGTTTTGGAACCCGACGCTGGATCGGCATCTGTCCTCCTTCATGGGCCATCTTTCTTTTATAACCGGCACGGCTTTGTCCACCTTTATTACCTTTTGTAGATGTGCCACCATGACCAGAAGCCTCACCACGGCCTATTCTTTTTTCTCTTTGCGTCGCGCCTTTTGCAGGCCTTAATTCATGTAGTTTCATTTTGCTTTTATTTTTTACTTAACGCCCCGAAAGCTTCGGGGCTCGCTTTAATTAATTGAAAAGTCAAAAGTAAAAATTCAAAAAATCGCAATTTGTTTTTACTTTTTCATTTTGACTTTATTAAGCTTCTTCCACTTTCACCAGGTGATTCATTTTACGAATCATACCGAGTATCTGCGGAGTAGCTTCCAGTTCTCTGGTTGCATTCATCTTGTTCAAACCAAGCGCCTTCAGTGTTTTCTTCTGACGTTCCGGTCTGTCAATCGGGCTCTTAACCAAAGTAATTTTTATCTTTTTCATTTGTACCCCCATTCCGCCTTAGGCGGAGAGTTTTTATTACCCTCCAATTTTAGTGGAGGTTTGTTATATTCTGATGTTTAGAAAACAGGAAGTTGAAGTGTGCGACGCAACAAAGCAAAATCGCAATACTATTGCTGGTAACAGAATCATCAACTTCGTATTTTAAAGAGCAACATTTTCCAGGATAAATCCGATCTAAGTCACCCCTTCAGGGGGACAGGGGGTTTATCCATTAAAAACTTTCTTCAATCCTACGGTTCTTGTCTTGGCAACCGAAATGGGTTCACGCAACATGGCTAACGCTTTGAAAGTTGCTTTAACAACATTGTGCGGATTAGCAGAACCAAGTGATTTAGCTAACACGTCAGTTACGCCAGCAGCTTCAAGTACTGCACGCATACTACCTCCGGCAATTACACCCGTACCATGCGCAGCTGGTTTTATCAAAACCTTTGCAGCGCCTTCTTTGGCCCACTGATCGTGTGGAATGGTGCCATGCATTATCGGAACTTTGATTAAATTCTTTTTCGCATCCTCAATTCCTTTTGTAATTGCCTCCTGTACTTCTTTCGCTTTTCCCAGTCCATGACCAACCACGCCATTTTCATTCCCTACAACAACCAATGCAGAAAAACTAAATGAACGGCCACCTTTTGTTGTTTTAACAACACGGTTAATAGCCACCACTTTGTCTTTTAGTTCAAGGTCGCCGGCTTTTACTCTGGATAAATTAACTTTTGCCATTTATATGTGTTTACAATTTTGGATCTATGATTTCGACTGTATAATTATCAGTTCTTTCGATTCAATCTAAAATTTAAGCCCGCCTTCTCTTGCACCATCAGCCACAGCTTTTACACGACCGTGATATAAATAACCACCACGATCAAAAACTACTTCTGTCAAACCAAGCTCTGTCGCCTTTGCGGCAATAGCTGAACCAACAAGCTTACTTTTCTCGGATTTAGTGCCCTTCTGTGCAGAGATGCTTTTTTCTTTTGATGAAGCAGCAGCAAGTGTGTGACCACTCACATCATCAATCAACTGAGCATAAATCTCCGTATTACTTCTGAAAACAGAGAGACGTGGTTTTGCAGCAGTACCATTTATTTTCTTACGGATACCGAAACGTATATTCTGTCTTCTCGCTGTCTTTGATTTCGAATTCATATTAAAACAATTTCAAAATTTGAAAATTTGACAATTTGAAAATGTACCGGTCGGGCTGAGTTTCATTAGCACATCAGCACATTATCAAATTTGCACATTACTTACCTGCAGCCTTACCTGCTTTCTTACGAACAAATTCGCCAACATACCGAACACCCTTTCCTTTGTATGGTTCAGGTTTGCGTAACCCACGGATTTTCGCAGCCACCTGGCCAAGCAATTGATGATCTATGCCTTCCAAACTGATCATAGGGTTCTGACCTTTTTCCTGTGCAGTCGCTACTTTCAATTCCTTTGGAACTTCGAAAATGATATTGTGCGAGTAACCCAGTGAAAGATCGAGCACATTTCCCTGGTGGCTGGCTTTGAAACCAACACCGATCAATTCAAGATTCTTTTTATATCCCTCTGTAACGCCTTTTATCATATTAGATGCCAGGGAACGATATAACCCATGCAGCGCCCGGTGACGGATCTGATCAGTAGGACGAACAAAACTTATTTCATCGTCTTTAACTTCCACGGTAATATCACGATCAATGGCTTGCTTCAGTTCTCCTTTCGGACCTTTCACCGTCAATACGCCATCATTGCCAACAGTGACGGTAACTCCTTTTGGAACTGCTACTGGTTTTCTACCTATACGAGACATTTTAAATCAGTTTAGAGTTATTTTATAATCTACAATTAAAAAGTAAAAATTCAAAAAAAGTCATTATGCTTTGACTTTTTACTTTTTCATTTTGACTTTAATACACATAACAAAGAACCTCGCCCCCGACATTCTGCAATTTTGCTTCTTTATCCGTCATCACACCTTTCGAAGTGGAAAGGATAGCAATGCCTAATCCGCTTTTCACACGACGAAATTCATCAGGCTTTGCATATGTACGCAGGCCCGGCCGGCTGATTCTTTCCAGACTTTGGATAGCAGGTTGCTTAGTTTGCACATCATACTTCAAGGCGATCTTGATCACCCCCTGCTTGCTGTCATCCTCAAATTTGTATTTGAGAATATATCCCTGATTGTACAAAATTTCTGTAATCCTCTTTTTTAAATTGGATGCCGGAATTTCCACAATCCGATGTCCCGCCATTTGTGCATTACGGACTCTTGTAAGGAAATCTGCTATAGGATCTGTTACCATAATTATTTTAATTGATCAGTTTCTAATTTTTTCGTGAGTCGTGAATCGTCAATCGTGAATTGAACTTCATTCATTGGAGTCGCACTCACGTTTCACGACTCACCATTTACAGTTTTACCAGGACGCTTTTCTTAACCCCGGAATTTTTCCATCCAATGCCATATCACGCAACGCGATCCTGGAGATACCAAAGTATCTTACGTATCCTTTCGGACGGCCGCTTATCTGGCAGCGATTCTTCAACCTGACTTTTGAAGAGTTCTTTGGAAGTTCATCCAATGCTTTCCAGTCGCCGGCATTTTTCAGCTCTTTACGTTTTTCAGCGTACTGCGCTACCATTCTTTCTCTTTTTCTCTGCCTGGCTTTTACTGATGTTTTTGCCATGTTATTTTTTAAATTTCAAATTTTAAAATTCCAAATTCCAACTTTTGATTCTCATTGGAGCCTTGGGATTTGTATTTTGTGATCTACTTCTTAATGTCTCTGAAAGGCATTCCCAGTTCTTTCAGTAATTCATATGCTTCTTCATCTGAATTAGCCGTTGTCACAAATGTTATATCAAGACCGGTAATGCGATTTACCTTATCAATGTCGATCTCAGGAAAAATGATCTGCTCGGTTACACCGAGTGTATAGTTACCACGACCATCAAAAGATTTTTCATTTACCCCTTTGAAGTCACGAACACGGGGAAGTGCAACAGCGATCAGCCTGTCAAGGAACTCATACATTTTATCACCACGCAGCGTAACCCTTGCGCCGATCGGCATTGCCTTTCTGAGTTTGAAATTAGAAATGTCCTTCTTTGACATGGTCGATACGGCTTTCTGCCCGCTGATAGTCGACAATTCTTCAAGTGAGATATCAACCAGTTTCTTATCGGTTACTGCGCCATTCACCCCGCGGTTCAAACAAATCTTTTCCAAACGCGGAGCCTGCATCATTGTTGAATAACCAAATTTTTTTACCAGGGCAGGAACTACATCCTTTGTATATTTTGTTGCTAACCTGGGTTTATATGTTTGCGTACTCATAATTCAATTTTTTTAGTAGCCTCAGATCTTTTCACCTGATTTTTTTGAGATTCTTACCGTCTTTCCATCTTCTCTTTCTCTTCTCACTTTAGAAGGAGCTTTTTCTTTTGCATCCCATAACATTACATTACTGATATGGATCGGCGCTTCCATTTTCAAAATACCACCCTTAGTGTTTTGTGCTGAAGGTTTGCTATGTTTTGTGACGATATTTACACCTTCAACGATCACACGGCTTTCATCCACCAACACTTTTTTTACTACACGGGGTTTGCTTGTGTCTTTATCATCACCGGCAATCACCACCACTTTGTCGCCTTTCCTGATGTTGAACTTCGGTTTAAATCTTTTTTCCATACTCTAAATCCCTAAAGGGACTTTTTTGTTTTAATTATTTAAAAAATCTTTTTATCCTCAACTTCCCATTCCCCTTTAGGGGTTGGGAGTTTACAGAACTTCAGGTGCCAGGGAAATAATTTTCATATATCCTTTATCACGCAACTCTCTTGCCACGGGTCCGAAAATGCGGGTACCTCTTGGTTCATCAGCCTGGTTCAATAATACAACTGCATTATCGTCAAAACGAATATAAGAACCATCTTTGCGGCGAAGCTTATTTGTTGTTCTTACAATTACTGCCTTCGTTACTGTTCCTTTTTTAATACCGCCTGCAGGTAATGCATCTTTCACTGTAACTACGATCGTATCGCCTATACCTGCATAACGCTGACCGCTGTTTCCCAATACACGAATACATAACACCTCACGGGCACCACTGTTATCGGCTACATTTAATCGGCTTTCTTGCTGAATCATATCATTGTATTTTAGGCCTATCCCTCATTCCCTTTCCAAGGGAAAGGGAGGCCAGGCTGTTAATCTTTATCATCTCTTGTGCTAACACTTCTGCAAAGAACTAAATTCAACTATGGGCCTTGTGTGTTAGCAAATCCTTCCCTTTGGGAAGGATTTAGAAGGGCCCTTATTTCACTTTCTCTACTACTTCCACCAATCTCCAACGCTTTGTTTTACTAAGCGGGCGGCTCTCCATGATTTTAACAGTGTCGCCAATGCTGCACTCGTTCTTTTCATCGTGTGCATGAAAACTGGTAGTCTTCTTTAAGAATTTTCCATACATAGGGTGCTTTACCTTTCTTTCTACTGCAACGGTGATGGTTTTAGCCATCTTGTTGCTGGTAACTACACCTATTCTTGTTTTTCTCAAATTTCTTTCTGCCATATTTTTTCAGTTTGAAGTTCGGAGTTCAGAGTCGGACGCTGAACTATCGACTATGAACTAATTACTCTCCTGATTGTTTTTTCTTTAATTCAGTTTTCAGTCTTGCAATATCACGACGAAGGCCACGGATGCTCACCGGATTCTCCAATGGAGAAATGGTATGAGCGAACTTTATTTTCTTCAGGCGCAATTCATCCTCCTTAATGCGTGCTATAAGATCTGACTCATTAAGACTATGAATACTTTTTACAAAATCTAATTTCTTTGACATCTTATGCCGTTTTAATTCTTTTATAAATTAACCACATCTCTTCTGGCGATAAATTTTGTTTTGATAGGCAACTTACCCGCCGCAAGCGCTAAGGATGCTTTAGCTACATCTTCAGTCACGCCATCCACCTCAAATAAAATTCGGCCAGGTTTAACAACAGCAGCCCAAAACTCAAGATTTCCCTTCCCCTTACCCATTCTCACTTCAAGCGGTTTACGGGTAATTGGCTTATCGGGAAATATGCGGATCCACACCATACCCTCGCGTTTCATTTCACGCGTCAATGCCTGGCGGGCAGCTTCGATCTGGCGATCTGTGATCCAATGCTGTTCCAAAGCTTTTAATCCGTATGAACCAAATGCAATTGTTGCTCCTCTTTTTGCATTGCCTTTCATCCGGCCCTTCTGCATTTTCCTGTGTTTCGTTCTTTTCGGTTGTAACATTTTTTGAGCTTTTAGCTTTCGGCCTTTAGCTGTTAGCCAGCATCAGGCAAAATTTATTCACTTAATCATTGCTAATAGCTTAGCGCTAATAGCTAATGGCTTCTTTAATTTCTTCTTCCACCACCGCCCCCGGTTCTTCCGCTACCGCCACTTCTGCCACCACCACCAGGTCCTCCACTTCTACCGCCTTGTCCACCGCCACCTCTCGGTCCGCCACCACCACCTCGTCTGTCTCCGCTACCGCCGCCTCTTCTTTCTCCGCCGCCACCACCTCTTCTGTCATCTCTGCGGTCACCGCCTCTGCTGTCCATATCTCTTCTTTCTCTTCTGTCACTTACATCACTCTTGCCACCTACAAAATTTGGATTCAGATCTCTCTTCGCAAGCACTTCACCCTTACATATCCAAACTTTGATACCGATCTTTCCGTAAACAGTCAGGGCAAAAACATTTGCATAATCTATATCCATACGAAACGTATGCAATGGAACACGGCCCTGCTTTATCTCTTCCGTACGTGCAATCTCAGCACCGCCCAAACGGCCTGCTACTTTTACTTTAATTCCTTCCGCACCCATTCGAAGTGCAGAAGCGATCGACATTTTAATGGCTCTTTTATAGTTGATACGGTTCTCAATTTGGCGTGCAATTGTATCAGCTACGATCATGGCGTCCAACTCAGGACGACGGATCTCAAGAATGTTGATCTGTACATCTTCCTTATTGGTAAGTTTTTTCAACTCTTCTTTGATCCTGTCAACTTCGCCACCACCTTTGCCGATAATGATACCCGGCTTGGATGTGTGAATAGTAACTATCAACTTTCCCAGTGTTCTTTCAATCACAATCTTTGAAATACCACCTTTGTTGATACGGGCATTCAGGTAAGTTCTGATCCTGTTATCCTCAATCAGCTTACCCGCAAAATCTTTTTTGCTGCCATACCAGTTGGATTCCCATCCACGGATGATGCCTAACCTGTTACCAATTGGATTTGCTTTCTGACCCATGTTTTTATTTTAATTTCTATCCCGATAGCTATCGGGATTGTGTTCTATTATTTGGTTTTTTTCCTAGTTGTCTTTTTTGTTTCGCCTTCCTCTTTTGCAGTGGTTTTTTTCGTTGCTCTCTTTTTTGGTTTTACCTCTACTCCGGAAACGGCCTCTAATTCACTGGCTATTTCCTTGACCTCTTTCAGCTGCTCTTCTTTTATAACTTCTTTAATCAGATCTTCCGTTACAACCGGCGGATAATCGACAATCACAGTTACATGATTACTTCTTTTACGAACACGATAGCCTCTACCTTGTGGTGCCGGACGCATACGCTTCAATGTTCTGCCGCCATCAACCATAATTGTTTTTACTGTCAACTCATGTACATCACCATCCTCGTTTTTTTGTTTCCAGTTGTTGATCGCACTAAGGACCAGCTTACGCAAAGGCACTGCCGGGTGCTTGGAATTATGCTCGAGTATCGCTAATACTTTATCGACTTTCTTACCACGAATCAAATCAGCCAGCAAACGCATTTTGCGCGGCGACGTGGGATAATTTCTAAGTTTTGCTACTGCTTCCATTTTTTTTTAATGTTTCTATATTTCTGATTTCTAAATTAGAAATCTTGAAATCAGAAATTGTTTTATGCTGCTTCTATCTTCTTACTTGAGTGTCCTTTAAACTGGCGGGTTGGCGCAAACTCACCAAGCTTATGCCCTACCATAAATTCAGTTACATAAACCGGGATGAATTTATTTCCGTTATGCACCGCAAAAGTGTGTCCTACAAAATCAGGAGTGATCGTTGAACGTCTGCTCCATGTTTTAATAACACCTTTTTTAGATTTTCCCTCATTGATAGCAAGAACCTTTTTTTCAAGATATGATGCTACGTAAGGACCTTTTTTAATTGAACGTGCCATATGTTTTTAAATTCCAAGTTCCAAATTCCAAGTTCCAATTTGGAATTTGTGTTTTGTGTTTTGTGTTTTGTTATTTGGTTATTTTAGATCCGTTCTTTCTTTGAATAATCAGTTTATCACTGCCTTTACCTCTTGTTCTGGTTTTTTCTCCCTTTGCATATTTACCGGTACGGCTTCTTGGATGACCACCTGAAGCTTTACCTTCACCACCACCCATCGGATGGTCAACAGGATTCATTGCAACACCACGGTTACGTGGACGAATACCTCTCCACCTGTTACGGCCTGCCTTACCCATACTTTGCAAAGCATGATCACTATTCCCCACGACGCCAACAGTTGCATAACAATTGATCAAGACTTTTCTCAGTTCGCCGCTTGGCATTTTCAAAACCGCATATCTATCTTCTTTGTTCGTCAACTGCGCTGATGAACCGGCGCTTCTTGCGATCTTTCCCCCCTGACCCGGCTGCATTTCAATATTATGAACCATAGTACCCAGGGGCATGTTCTTTAGCATTAATGCATTCCCAATTTCCGGAGCCACATCATCACCACTGGATATTGTCATTCCCACCTGTAGACCTTGCGGCGCTATTACATATCTTTTTTCGCCATCCGTATATTCTACTAAAGCGATGAAACATGTACGATTCGGATCATACTCCACGGTTCTTACAGTTGCATCCATTCCTTTCTTATTTCTTTTGAAATCGATAACCCTGTATTTCTTTTTATGACCGCCGCCAATGTAACGCATCGTCATGTGACCGGATGTGTTACGACCGCCGGTTCTTTTCTTTGTTTCTACCAGGCTTTTTTCAGGAACATTGGTAGTCACTTCGGCAAAGGCGTTACCGATCCTCCATCTGGTTCCTGCCGTTACTGGTTTAAATTTTTTAAGTGCCATATGTCTAAGTCAAAAGTTAAAAGTCAAAAGTCAATTCTGCAGGTGCACATCAATGATTTTTTGAATTTTTACTTTTTAATTTTTACTTTTTAAATATTTGAATACAGATCAATTGTTTCCCCGGATGCGATCGTTACAAATGCTTTTTTGTACGATGATTTTTGCCCAGAAATAAAGCCCTTTTTAGTATAACGGCTTTTACTTTTTGCCGGCGCCACTACTGTGTTTACATCTGTAACCGTCACACCATAAAAATTTTCAATCGCCTTTTTTATCTCAAGCTTGTTTGCTTTTTTATCAACACGAAAAGCATAACGACGCAGTTTTTCCTGCTGGTTATTTGCTTTTTCGCTTAAGATCGGCTTTATCAATACATCAGAAAGTTTCATCTGAATACAATTTGAAAATTTGAAAATTTGAAAATTTGAAAATGATTACACAACTTCAAATTCTCTTTTTACTTTATACTTCACTAACTCAATTTCACTTTTTATAAGAACTTTCCTCACTCCCTTTTAGGGATAGGGTTTATGCTTCGGTCTCAGTTTCTGCTTCAGTAAAAATTTTTGCAGCTCCTTCAGTCAAAATCAACACATCTGCATTCACTATGTCGTACGTATTCATATCACTCAATAAGGTTCCTTTTACAAAAGGAACATTGCGATAGCTCAGGTATACGTTATCATTATACTCCGGCATTACAAACAACGCTTTCTTACCATATACTTCCAGGCTGCTGAGCATATCGGTAAAGCTTCTTGTTTTAGGAGTATCCAACGACATATCTTCTATAACCAGGATTGCATTATCTTTTGCTTTAAAAGACAGAGCAGAAATTTTTGCAAGGTCTTTTACTTTACGGTTCAATTTGATATCATAACCATGCGGCTTAGGACCGAATACTGTACCACCCCCTTTATATAACGGATTACGAATATTTCCTTTCCGGCTGCCACCTGTACCTTTTTGACGATGAAGTTTACGGCTTGCACCATGCACTTCAGCGCGGGTTTTCACTTTATGTGTTCCCTGCCGTTGTGCAGCGAGGTATTGCTTTACCGCAAGATAAACGACATGCTGGTTTGGTTCAGCACCAAAGATATCTTCCGGTAAGTCAACCTTTCTCCCGGTTTTCTCTCCATCTATTTTTAAAACTTCTACTTGCATCTTATTTATTTTTTAGAAACAGGGTATGCCTTGTCTCTACCTATAGGAATTATTTTTGAATCAAAACAATTGAACCGTTATGACCAGGAACTGATCCACTGACCAGGATATAATTTTTTTCAGCAAAGATTTTTACCACTTTCAATCCTTTCATTTTAACCCTGTCGCTACCCATGCGACCGCCCATCTTCATTCCTTTCATTACACGGCTGGCGTCCGATGAGTTACCCAAGGAGCCCGGAGCTCTTTGGCGATCATGCTGACCATGCGATTGTTGACCGACACCATGGAAGCCATGACGCTTAACTACGCCCTGGAATCCCTTACCTTTTGTTGTACCAATTACTTCAACCTTATCACCTTCAGAGAAAATGTCAACAGTAACGGTTTCACCAATATTTTTTTGGAGAGAAGTGTCGCGGAATTCTTTAGAGAATTTTTTGGGAGAAGTGCTTGCTTTAGCGAAGTGATTTTTTTCAGAAAGAGTAGAATGTTTATCATTCTTATCACCAAAAGAAAGCTGAAGAGCTTCGTAACCATCGTTTTCTTTTGTTCTTACCTGTGTAACAACACAAGGGCCCGCTTCAATGATTGTGCAGGCTGTTTGTTTACCCGAGGGATCGAAGATGCTGGTCATTCCAACTTTTTTCCCAATAATACCTTTCATGTTTTTCAATTTGCGCCTGCAGGATTATTAGGACATGCACTTGTTTCGTGAAACACGAACCAAGGCGTCAATCCCCGTTTGCCGCCGACCTTTTCTTTTTTTTCAGAAGTACCGGCAGTAAACAAACCCTGAATGGCTTGTTTTATACCCCCAATCCGCCCGAGGCGGAACTTGAGAGAGTTAAATATCAGAGCTCTTTTCTCCTCTATATTTTCCATAGAGAGTTGAGAGATGATGAAATTTATTTTTATAAGAACTATACAACCCGGGTCATCCGCCTCAGGCGGAGACAGGGGATTGGTACTACGCTTTAATCTCAACCTCTACCCCACTTGGCAGATCCAACTTACTCAATGCATCAACAGTACGGCTTGAAGAAGTGTAAATATCCAACAGTCGCTTATGCGTTGCCAGTTGGAATTGTTCACGACTTTTCTTGTTTACGTGCGGCGAACGCAACACGGTAAATATTTTCTTGCGTGTAGGCAAAGGAATAGGTCCTGTGACCACAGCGCCGGTGCTGCGAACGGTCTTAACTATCTTTTCGGCAGACTTATCTACCAGGTTATGATCGTAAGACTGTAATTTGATTCTGATTCTCTGCGACATGAGTAAAAATCCCCATTTGAATTTGGGAGCGCAAAGATAGGGGGATGATGCTTATCAGGCAAAGATTTGGAAAATAATTTTTTATTCGGATTACCTATAAAGTAATCCCAACAAAAAACTGCCATGCCTGGCTTGTCCATTTATCCTGGTTATCGATTCCATTGATATTAGTCAAGCCGATTTCATAACGGGTGCCCAGATGAAATAGAGGGAGTTGCAACATAACCCCGCCCAAAACAGAAAACTCCCCATTTTTGAAAATATCACCGGGTGTTTTAAGACTATCGACAGCTTCGTTCACAAGCATGCCCCATTGTGGACCAAGCTGAAGTTTTACTCTTTGAGATGGTCCGACATCAATATTCAATAAACCTGCAAATTTCAAATAATCAAGCTTTGCTTTTTTTTGGGTACCACCGAGAAACAAATCATCATAGATCACGGTTATGTCATCCGATTGCTCCGCAGAAGTTTGAGCAAAATTTATTTCAGGTTGTATGCCGAGTTTCCTCGTAATATTTACTTGCATGAATCCTCCTAATGCATAGTTATAACTAAACTCGTTTTTAAATGATTCACCCTGTATTTTATTGAGATTTAGTCCGCCTTTAAATCCCCAGCGAAACAATGATTCTTTTTCAGAGGGATCTTTCTTTTTTTGAGAATACGCATTCAAACAAAGTGTGAAAAATAGCACGAGGACCGGGAGATTTTTCATAATTGAAATTGATTTTGATAATAACGAATTCTAAACTGCTCTTGGTATTCAAAGAAAACTTATCTATCAATGATGCTAATGATATTTCACATGGTTTAACGTTGTTCTGTTAAGTTCTTTAACATTTGAACCCTTTTCGATTTTCTCCCCAGGAAAGCGGGGCCGATGTGTCCTCAGTACATCATCAAAAATTGCCTTTGATTTTGTCCATTTGCCACTCATGTATACTCCGTACCCGTTTGGGGTATAAGTTAACGAGAACTAGCCGCTAACACTTGTTTTTCACATTGTTATGCTATAAGGTTCTGTAACTTTTCGTAGCATATTTGCGTCATACAATTCGTGTTATTCATACAACCAAAAACCAAAGAAGTCATGAAACAGGAACAGCGATACAACATCTTTAAAAGGACCCACAAAGGGTTGCGGAGCATGTTGTTTGACGCGGGCGCTAAAATCCAGCAAGCCGATTTTACAAAACCAAAGCAGGCCGAGGGTGCGATGGATGTCATCAAACAAACGACTCGTTCATTTATGTACCATCTGAGCAAGGAAGACAGGATCCTTTATCATTCTGTGATTTTGTATGCGCCTTATATTGTCGCCATGATCGAACAAACCAATAAAAAAGATGAGAAGCTTGCAACATCAATTGATAAAATAATTGAACAATACAAGGGGCTGACCACAAAAAATGAAATGGTTTCGTTCGGTTTTGAATTACAAGCCGCATTTTTCGAGTTTACAGCTGCCGTTTTGCAGCATATGAATAAAGAAGAAACTGTGATTAATGAATTATTGTGGTCCAATTATACCGATAGCCAATTGGTGGCATTGGAGGTAGAAATGATGAAACAATCTACTCCCGAAGATTGTACCTGGTATACCGGTAAAATCCTGAAAGAGCTTAGTAATCCTGAGATCATCATTTGGATCAATGGTATCGCTGAGCATGCTTCATCAACCATAATTGAAAAGCTGATCAGCACGACACAAAGAGTTTTGCCAATAGATCGCTGGCAGATGATCAGGGGGAAATTTGTTTCGCGCAATGAGCAGACAAACAAAGCAGCTGCATGAATATGTAGCATAAACGAGGAAGCCACGTCAATTTGAAGTGGCTTTTTTCTTGTGTCCCTAATGAAAAACTAAACAAGCCCTTCATTAATTGCTTTCAATACGGCTTCTGTTTTAGAATTAACATGCAGTTTTTCATAAATGCGGCGAATGTGAGAACGGACCGTATCGATGCTAATAAATAATTCTAAGGCGATTGCCTTATAACTATAGCCACTGACAAGTCCTTTTACGATCTGCAGTTCTCTTTCTGATAAATTATAGTCCGCCTTTTGTGCTTTTGGCTGCGATTGGAAATATTGCAACACTTTTCTTGCAACATTTGCCGTCATCGGCGAACCGCCTTTGTTTACATCAAATATCGAATCGATGATCTCCGATGGAGGCGTATGTTTTAATAAATAACCGCTGGCTCCATTCCTGATTGCATTGAATATTTTTTCTTCATTGTCAAACACCGTAAGCATGATGACCTGCGTTTTCGGTGAAACGGCTTTAACGATGGCAACTGCGTCAATACCATTTGTGCCGGGCATATCTATATCCATCAGGATAACATCAGGTTTCAACTCTTCAGTATCAACTTTTACTGTATCAGCATTACTAAAGGTTGCCAACAGATCTAACTGTGGTGTCGATTGTATAAGAAATGAAATACCTTCTCTCAGGTTACTGTTGTCCTCGTAGTAAATCACTTTGATCTTTTCTTCCATATCGCAAAGTTAACACACGGCAATTGCAAGTTGCATAACATCATTATGCTAATTATTTTTCAGTGAGCAGGTTCTTCTTTAAAACCATCATCAGGTTTATACAAGTCCCTTTGCCGGGTTGTGACTTAATTTCAATTTGGCCGCCAATCTCTTTGGCTCTTTTTTCAAGGTTATTAAGGCCGTTTCCTCTTTTTATTGTACCGGGATCAAATCCCTTTCCATTATCAGTTAGTTCCATTTTTAAGAACCGGCTCTTTAGGTTTAATATCAGATCTATCTGTGAGCTTTCAGCATATTTAACTGCATTGTTCAACGCTTCTCTGAATATGAGGTAAAGATTTCTTCTTTGCTCAAGACTCAATTTTGACGCTTTGAAGTTTTGCGATACGTGTATATTAAACCGAATATGCTTTGCATCGCAGACACGCAGACCGAATTCCCTCATTCTTGAAACGAGATCTTCCAACGTATCGTTATCGCTGCGAATAGTCCAGATAATGTCCTGCATATTTTCTGAAAGGGTTGTAGCATTATTGCTGATTCGATCCAACAGCTGGACAGTTTCAGGTTTCACTTCTTCAATTTGTTTTTTAGCTACATCACTGAATATCCGAATACTACTTAACGTTGATCCCATATCGTCATGCAGATCGGTAGCAATGCGGTTGCGGATCGTTTCCAGTCTCTTTCTATGTTGTTTGCGATACAAATAAACAGCCCAGAATATGAGAGCTGCAAATGCCATGATGGCCAACCGGAACCAAACTGTTTTTTGAAATGGCGGGATCACTTTAAAAGTATAGATCGTCTCTTCACTCCAGACACCATCATTATTGCTTGCTTTTACATGCAGCTTATGTGTGCCCCCTTCAAGATTCATTAAGGTTAATGTCCTGTCGTCTGTATACACCCAGGTTGAATCATATCCTTCAAGCCAAAATGCAAAACGATTTTTCTGTGCCTGACTAAAATTCATCGCTGAAAATTCCGCAACGATATGGCGTTCTCCGGGCCTTATCACAATCTTATTTTCTTCATCAAAATTTCTTAGTTGATTCTTTACATTCAATCTTGACACGATTACTGCAGGTGGTCTCGTATTAAAAGCAATATTTGCTGTATTAATACTGTTAATGGCTCCATTAAAACCGATAAACAATTCGCCGTTTTCGCTCATATAAAATCCATCGGCAAGCTTGTTGTTGAACAAGCCATCATGCTTGTCAAATACATCAAAATGCCCGGTCGAAGGATTAAGCCGGTGAAGTTTGTTATCGGTTGCGAACCACATAAAGCCCTTCGGATCCTCAGTTATATTATAAACACCCGAAGCAATAAACCCGGTCTTATTGTTGTACACAGCCAATACCTCACCCTGTTTATCAAGCTTTGCGATGTAGCCAACACCAGATACCCAAATGTTTTGTGCTTTGTCAATATACAATGAGCCTATTTCGTCTTCCGGCAGTTTTTTATTTTTTCTTTTAGCATTGGTAAATAAAGTGAGTTCATTTTTTCTGGGATCGAGCCTTCCCACTCCTTTCCCGGATGAAAACCATATGTACCCGTCAGCATCTTCGCGAATAATTAGCGGATGAATATCCCGCATTGACGGGATCCTGTTCCACCAGGAAATAACTGAATCACCTTTTCTGTCCCATGAAAATAATCCCTGGTAAGTGGAAAACCACATGTTCGATTCTGAATCTTCGGAAATAAAAGTGACCGAACGTCTTGCTTTCTGATCCGGAAAAAAATCAACATAGTGTCGTATAAATTTATTTTGCCTTGGGTCCAACACCTGCACGCCCAATCCATGCCCGATCCAGATCATTCCATCTTTTGCCTGTAGCATGGTAAACACACCGGCGTTTTTGATCCCAGGCGTTTGTACATAATCTTCATCTAAGGTTAGCCTGTTTCTATTCCATTTATACAAACCACCGATCCAAACACTGACCCACCAGGTATTGCCCGTAGCATCTGTTTTATCCTGAACAAATCCGCTGGTAAAAAAATATTGCGAATTCGCGTATTCAGTCTTATCCTGCCAAATACGATAACGGTGAAAGCGGATCGCATGACGGTCATATTTCTCCAGGCCGTTTTCTGTTCCGATCCATACAATGCCAGCACTCGTATCCTTGAAAATGTAAGCTGTTTGTCCTAAGTTATGCGTGTATTTATCCCTTGGATCATTTTTAAATTGAAAGAATTTTTTTTCTGACGTATCATAGGTCATCAAACCATAAGCGCCTCCACCACACCAAATAAATGGCTTGCCTTGCTCATCTTTATCAAATTCAAAACTTGTCAAAGATTCACCAGGCGTTTCTTTCTTATCAAATTCCTGTTTGGTTTCATTCCAAATATAAAATCCATGTGCCCAGGTAGACATCCAGACTTTTCCGGCAGCATCTTCCTTTACCCAACCACAAAGAATATCTGAGTTACGATGAGACCAATCAAAGCCCATCAGATACCGGAACTTTTTAGTTGAAGGATCAAATAAATATTTTGCCCGGCCGATAGACAACCACACACGGTCTTTTTTATCGACCTGGGCTAGGTTGCCATGAAACCTTGATGCCGGCAATGAATATCGTTTCCATTTGAAAGTTTCCTGGTCAACAGCATAGAGATGATTGTTAACCATGAACCAACCAATGCCTTTGCTATCGAATTCACCATACATCACTTCGTACCTCGCAAAACTATCTCCGGTGTCTTTAAGATTTATCCGGTCGATTTTTAATGTGCGGGTATCGATCCTGCATAAGCCGTTATTGGTCGCTGCCCATAAATATCCTTTTTTATCAAGTGTGGTGCCCGCAATATAATTACCGGGAATTGTTTGTGACTGTTCAGGATTATTCAGGAAAACCTTGAAAGATATTCCGTCAAAACGATTGAGGCCGTTTGCCGTACCAATCCATAAAAAACCATCTTTGTCTTTAGTAATGCTGATCACACTTTCATGCGAAAGTCCATTATCAGCGGTGAACTGTTCCAATGCGAAATTGAAACGTTGTGCCGCTCCTTTTTGAGAAAAGAAAAACAGTATAAAAAAAACCTGGTATCGGCAACGTCTTATCATGCAGCGCTTACAAGCTACTAAACTTTTGCAAATGGATTTTACAGGTAATATTTTGAAAGCACTTCCTTGTCAATTCCCTTTTTCACCGCTCTTTTATAAAGCCAATTTAATAGCGGCTGTAGCAAGGACATAATACCCGGAATGTTTGATCCCGCTACAACGGATAAATAGCCAAACAATAACCAACTTTTAGGAAGACCTTTCCTATTTACTTTTCCATCCCTTGCCAATCCATTCAACGTACTGATGAGCAATTGAGATCCAAAGTTACCGGGTTGAATTACTGCCTTGAATTTTACAAAGTTGCTACTTTCGTTAAAATACCTGTGATTTGTTTTTTTGGGGACCAATAAATACTCGCCTTTTTTTAACGTCTTTACTTCTTTGCCCAATTGCATTTTCAATTCACCCTCCAGCACTTCATAATATTCCGTACAGTCGTGATGATAATGAAGGGGGACTCCTTTACCTGGCTGAACTACCGATTCAATCACTGTTCTTGTGCCATTTGTTTCCTCGAATAATTCCAAAAATTCCGTTTTGATCCCGAGAACCGGGTTATCGTGTATTCTATTTTTCATGTAAATAACTTAACACAAAGTTCCTTACATGGCTTGTTTAATCAATAGCATAACAATGTGAAAAAAGGCCCCGCTAGAAACCGGGGCACTTTGTAGTTATGCAGCGATCAAATTCGTGCTTATAATTTATTGAATGGTTTTGGAGTTGGCACGACATTTTTCACCGGCTTAGTTGATTTTAGAAAGGAAAAAATGCATTTCAGATCGTCATCTGTCAGATTTTTGTAGACAAACCATGGCATTGGCGGCAATAAAGGCCGGGTGTTATCCAATCCTTTGTATTTACCCTCACGAATGGCTTTGATAAATTGTTCTTCCTTCCAATTTCCAATGCCAGTCGCGTCAGAAGTAAGATTGGCGGCGAATGATTGACCCCAGGGACCGACAGCCGTTGTCAGATCGTTCCCAAATAAAAGCCAGCCTTGTTTTACAACATTACTGTCGGCTTTTGGTGAAGCGGTTGCCGATTGATAACCGGATAAACGCAATTCTGGAATAATTTCAAAGCCGGTTGCTGTGATTTCCTTAGGTGAGTGACAATCGTCACATCCAATAGCATTGACGAGATAGGAACCACGTTGTATTTTTTCCGTTTCTGTCATGGCTATACTTTTTTTCTTTTCGGACGCAGAACTCTCCGAGCAGGCAATAAAAACTACAGCTATTAATGTTGTAGTTGCTGCCACGATTAAAACTATCTTTCTCATTATTGTTGGGATTTGGTTTAACGACTTATTGATAGATGTGCATGGCAAATGTTATCAGGTCAGGAAAAACATCCTTTTCCCGGCTTGTTTCTATTTCCAGGTCTCTTATGTCTGTTGCTTCATCCTCGCTTTTTGCTAACCCACGACTCCCGGTATTAGCTTCTGCCATCATCACTATTGTTGAGGCAAGAAGCTGAAAGATGAAGAGTGATATCGAAGCTTTTCTCATTTGTTTAAAGTTGATAGAACAAAAATGCTTATTATAACAAGCTTCTTCAATAGCACGTTAATGCGGATTTTTGCCTGAATTAGGTGCAAGATTTTGCAGGGAGAGCATAACCATGCTAATACAGTCGTTAGTGATGAAATCTATTGGGTCCTTTCACTCCATAATTAAAACCCCTTATCGGCTTTAATACAATTACCTTTGCCGAAAATTTTAAAATCGCATGATCACATTCGAGGGGTTAGGGCTGGATTCAAAACTGATCCAGGCAACTGACGCATTAGGATTTAAAAACCCAACACCGATACAGGAAAAAGCTATCCCCGTTTTATTAAGTGGAACAAAAGACCTTGTTGGTCTTGCACAAACAGGCACCGGCAAAACGGCCGCATTTGGTTTACCCTTATTACAACTAGTAGAAAGCAAAAACAAATACCCGCAAGCTCTTATCGTTTGCCCTACAAGAGAACTTTGCATGCAGATAGTTAACGAAATAGAGCTTTTCAAAAAATTTGTAATCGGAATGAATGCACTCGCCGTTTACGGCGGAACTCCTATTGGCGCACAGATAAGAGAGTTAAAAAGAGGAGTTCAGCTAGTAGTAGCAACGCCGGGTCGTTTAATTGACCTGATCGAAAGAAAAGCGATCAACCTGGAAAAAATAAAATATGTAGTACTCGATGAGGCAGATGAAATGCTGAATATGGGTTTCCAGGATGACATTGAATTTATTTTACAAAATACTCCGAATCGGGAAAGTACGTGGCTCTTCAGTGCTACGATGCCGCCGGAAATAAAAAGGGTGAGTAAGAAATATATGAAGACGCCGGTGGAGATAACGGTTGGGAAAATGAATACGGCAAGTAAAAATGTTGACCACCAATTTTATGTTGCTTCATCGCATCATCGTTATGAAGCGCTAAAGCGTTTGATCGATTTTAATCCGGGTATTTATGGATTGATATTTACAAGGACAAAAGCCGATGCACAAAAGATCGCAGAAAAATTAACAAGAGAAGGCTATGATATAGATGCATTACATGGTGATCTTACGCAAGGACAACGTGATAAGGTAATGGGTGAATTCAGAGAAAAAACTTTGCAATTATTAATAGCAACAGATGTAGCGGCAAGAGGAATTGATGTGGTGGGGATCACCCATGTGATCAATTATGAATTGCCCGATGATATCGAAGTATACACGCATCGTAGCGGAAGAACGGGTCGTGCTGGCAAGACAGGAGTTTGTATGAGTATTGTAAGCAGTCGTGAAGTGGGCAGAATAAAACAGATTGAAAGATTGACTCAGGTTCCGTTTCATAAACTTGACATCCCTTCCGGTAAAGATGTTTGTCGTAAACAGTTTTCTTCCTGTATGGACAAACTAATGCTGACAGATATTAGTCATGGTGATTATGAAACATATTTACCAGCATTGCAGGAAAAATTTGCAACCGTTACGAAAGAAGAAATTTTGAAAAGAGTTGCAGCGATGGAAT
This sequence comes from Chitinophagaceae bacterium, assembly GCA_025923075.1. Lineage (GTDB taxonomy): Bacteria > Bacteroidota > Bacteroidia > Chitinophagales > Chitinophagaceae > VBAS01. The sequence continues at coordinate 9,375 of JAICGN010000039.1, read as the reverse complement.
TCGATCGCTTTCTTAAATATTATGAAAATGCGGAAGATTTGAACCTGAGAGAAGGCAGAGAACGCAACCGGGTGCTTAGAAGAGATGATGAATCAAGAGAAAGAACGGTGCATCGTGATACAAGAGGAAGAAAATTCAGTGGCGGTAACGATTATACCAAATTATTTGTAAATCTTGGAACAAAAGACGGCTTTTATAAAGCAAGCTTTTTGCAGTTTATTCTTGACATGAGTGAATTGCAAAAAGAAACTCTCGGCAGAATTGATATGAAAGAAATGAACAGTTGGATTGAGATCGATAAAAATGCCGCCAATAAGATGATCCGTGCAATCGACGGCAAAAAATTCAAAGGAAGAAAGATCAGAATGAATCCTGCATAAAAAAGCCCCTGATCGGGGCCATAAATTTTATCTGGATGCTACAGCGGCTGTTGGCCATTTCTCCACTTTATTTTTTATCGGTGGCACCGTACGCAAATAAGCATAAATAGCTTTCAGATCACTATCCGACATAGTACCATAAAACGACCATGGCATTAAAGTGTTTGCCTTGCCGGGTTTACTTGCAAGCATTTCGGGAGTTGAATTGGTCCTGAATTTCGCAAGAAACATAGCTTCAGTCCAGGTGCCAAGACCAGTGACAGAATCAGGCGTAATATTTGAAACGGTGACTTCGAATGTAGGAAGCTTGAAATGCTGCCCGCCGGACAGGAACTTATCCATCATGGGCATTTTTTCTTTTGTTACCGGGGTATGGCAATCTGTACAATGGCCAATGGTAACAAGGTATTCGCCATACTTAACTTTATCGGCGGTATCTGGTCTTGTATTCTTTTTATAATCAACATCAGGTAATGGCCCAAATGCTGCCGCAGGTATAAATAATTCCCTTGCAGGAAAACTAGCCTCTATTGGCTTCAATGAACGCAAATAGGCAACAACGGCTTCTACATCTTCTTTTGCCATCCTGCTTAATCCATGATAAGGCATCAGGGGAAATAATGTATCTCCTTTTTTATTTACACCTGCTGTTATCGCTCGTGCAATTTCATCGTCTGTCCAATCTTTAAGTGCATAAGGAGTGATGTTTGGTACCCACATTTTACCGGGAATGTCAGCAGGTAATATTTCATGTAAAGCTAATCCACCTCCTCCTTCTGTACCCGGCACTACCGGCGCGGAAAATTTGCTGGTATCTAACTTGCTATGACAATCAGCACAATTTACTACGGAATTAGCCAGGTATTTCCCCCGTTCAAGTTGCTGTTTTAGTGAGTCGTCTTTACTTAGAGTTGTAGCACCCGGCTCTTTCGATTTATCATTGCAGGCAAAAATGATAAGCGCAATAGCTACAAAGGTGGAAATAATGAAAATTAATCTTTTCATGATGGTTCGTTTTGGTTTACCCTATGATAAATTACAGAGGGCCAGGTAAAGTAATAAAAAAAATTAAAGTTTTTTGATTTTTAAACTCAGTGTAGCAAATCCTCCGAGCTCAGCATGCTCTACAGTGATATGATGCTTGCCTTCCAAAGCAAGCTTTTTGGTTTTATGGGGTGATTCATCAAACTTGTATAAAGAAGGATTCCATTCATCTATTACAAGTATTCCATCAACATACACTCGCACGGCATCATCCCAGGTTACGCCTAACTCATAATTGCCTTTTTCAAATAGTGCGGAGCCGCTTGCTGAAGTGACAAATTGAGGATGTTCACCTTCCGTAGTTTTTATTCCGCCCCACCACGCATAATCAAGTTTCGTTGTCTTTTCTGTTTTTACAGGACTGAGTCTTGCCGTAGGTGGAATCATTTGTCCGGTTTTGATCGGATCATGCATTTTAAAATCATAAGCATACCATATAACGTCAAAATCTATCGGTTGAAAAAATTTTTTAAACGAAAATAAAGATGGTTTGCCCGCCGCGATCGATTGCCCCAGCGCGGTTGTTATTGCCGACCCGATGTATTCCAGCTCGATCATAATATCAGTTCGGCTGTTCGCAATTTTGACCGCTGTGATTGTTGCGGGAAAAGTTCCATTTACTGATGAAATATCTTTTACTCCTTTGAATCTTTTAATCTTCCATTTTCCTTTTGGGCCAATCAGATCAAATTTCATTATGCCTGTTGTATCAGTTGGATTAGTGTTCCAGATGATCGGGCTGCGAAAATCATAAGGCCCCCACTCCGTTATCATAATATTTTTTCTCCCTGCCAACGCAGCCCCGCCTTTAAATGGATTTTGTGGCGATGGTATATCAGGAACCAACTCAGCACTGTCAATGTTATATCGTTGTGCTATTTCTTCATTCAGCGTTGTATCAAAACCGGTAACTGTTGAATCAGTTTTGAAAATATTTATATTCTGGCCATAAATATTCTCAAAGACATTTAATTCTTCTGTCCTGTTAAAACTCATTGCCAGCCCATTTTCATTAAAATTATTATTGACTATAATGTAGTTCCGGCTCCTGGTATCGCGATTCTTTGCATAACCCCAGTCGGCAGGTTGCTCTTTTCTTGCCCAAAGCCTGATGGCTTCTTTGTTATCATGAAAAATATTATGATGGATCTCGTTATCCTGACCATGTTCAATTGCAATTGCGATCCTGTTGGAGCGAAATTGATTTCCTGCAATAACGCTATGATAACTATAGCCACCCCAGATACCGTGATCACACCCAAAAACTTTATTATTGGTAATCACGTTACGGCTAAAAGTAACTTCAACACCATTTGTTGGTGCATAGGAAAAATCATTTCCCTGCAACACGTTATCATTACATCCGCCTTTTCCTGTATCCATGGTTGTTTGCCCTGCCCAAAGAAAAAATCCATCGCCCCCGTGTGTAACTGAATTTTTATAGAAATAATTGCTGCTGCTTTGCTCATAGACCAAAATACCAGCACTGTCCTGACCACGGTTATAAACACCATCACTATAACCACGTACATTAAAATTGATCTTATTATAAGCGATCGTATTAAAACTGCTGCGATACATGCCTATACCCAAACCGGAATTAAATGAAAAATCATTGTTGTAAATTTTCCCACGATTGCAATTTGTCATCATCAAGGCATTTTGTCCACCGGTAACCTTTGAATTTTTTATCACCGCGAATTCGCAATCACGCAAATACATTGCCGCTCCATAGCGTAACCATTCATCTTTTTCGTTTTGATGATGGCTTAACCAATCGGAGATATCTTCTTTTTCCTGCGTGCTGTTCAAATGCTGCCGGTAATTGTAACTAAAATCACAATTATCTATCGTAAGATTTGAAACATTCCGCGCCAACAAGGCAACCTTATATCCCCGTGCTTTTAAATTTTTTATTGTAATGTTTTTTCCGCCTTTTATGAAAACAGCCACACCAATAAATTCATCAGGATTCTTTTTTGTGCCTTTTAGAATTGCATTATTGAAATCAACAGTAATATTGTTCCCTTCAACAACGACCACTCCCTGCTCCAGGGATATTGATGCATCAAGTACGTACGTCTGTTTTTTTATTTTTATGGAGCTGGAGATCTTTATTCCCTTGGTAAGCAGTTTTTCCTGGCTTATACATTTAAAACATGACGAGATGATCAATGATAAAAGGATAATTTTTTTTGTCATCATTTTGAATTTACTTGCACCCGGTTTGATAAGATTAACCCTAAAATTATCCAACCTTTTCTGAAACGGAAAAAGAAATGACAGAGGCGGTTATTAAAAAGGATTCACAAACAATAAAGGTGTTGAAGCTGCTGCTCAAAATTGCAGTCACTATTATTTGCTTCTGGTATATTTCCCGCAAAATAGATTTTACAAAGGCCAAAGATGCGGTGATGCAAGCTGATTGGTGGTGGCTGTTCTTGTCAGTCGTCGCCTTTGCTTTTTCAAAATTTCTTGCTTCCTTCCGCCTCAATATTTATTTTAAAAATATCGGCATCCATTTATCACAAAAAAAAAATCTGAAGCTTTACTGGCTTGGAATGTTTTATAATTTATTTCTTCCGGGCGCCATCAGTGGCGACGCATACAAGGTTGTATTGCTCACAAGAAAATATGATGTGAGTTATAAAAAAATAACTGCTGCCGTCTTGCTTGACCGTTTCAGCGGTCTGCTTGCATTGGGTTTGATACTTTCAATTTACGGAGTGATCGTTTTGGATAACAAACTTTATGACACAATATTAATAAGCGGCTCCGTATTGGCCGTTATTGCTCTTTTTGTAGCCGTAAAATTTTTTTTCAAAGAGTTTTTACCCGGCTTCTGGCCTACTTTTCTCTGGGGTATCGCAGTGCAAATATTCCAGGTGGTTTGCGTTTATTGTATTTTAATGGGTTTGCATCTTCCCCTTGATCAAAGCGAATGGATATTTATATTTCTTGTTGCTGCAGTAATTACAGTGATCCCTATTTCACTTGGCGGCGGCCTTGGAACAAGGGAATTTGTTTTTGTAAAAGGGGCGGAATATTTTTTACTCGATGTACATGTAGCACCGATCATCAGCCTTCTCTTTTATCTTTCAAATGCGTTGTCATCGGTTTGGGGTGTTTATTTTATTTATCATGACCCATTAAAAGACGATTGAGCATTGTATAATTAACTTTGCGCAACATAAAATTTTCTGTGCAGCAAAATCAACAACAATATTTCTGGCTTTTACTTGGCTTATCTGTTTTGCTGTTATTTCCCGGTCTTGGCAAAACGCCACTCTGGATCTATGATGAAGTAAGAAACGCAGAATGTGCAAGAGAAATGTATGAACGCGGCGACTGGGTCGTCCCTACTTTTAACGGCGGGTTAAGAACATTAAAACCACCATTGCATTACTATTTTATGTTTGGCGGTTTCAAGATTTTTGGGATAACGGAATGGGGAGCAAGATTTTTTTCTGCAGTTTTCGGGGTACTTACAATTCTCATTACCTATTTTTTTGTGAAGAAGTACTCTTCGCAAAACCAGGCACTCATCACCTCCCTCATATTGCTTGCATCAAGTCATTTTCTTTTTGAATTCAGAATGTCTGTGCCAGATCCCTATCTTATTTTTTTAAATACGGCTTCGGTATTCACTGCTTTCTTATTTTTCAATCCCGATAGCTATCGGAAGAAGAAGAATTACTGGCTTTGGCTTTGTGCAATCACGATGGGTTTGGGAACATTGGCAAAAGGTCCTGTAGCAATTGCATTACCAGGTGCTGCTATCCTTATTTGGTTAATTTGGGAAAAAAAGGTCAAGGAAATTTTTTCATGGAAAATTCTTGTTGCAGGAGCCATCATGTTTGCAGTTGCGCTTCCGTGGTATTTGCTGGTTGACAGCGAAACAAATGGTGAATGGACAAAAGGGTTTTTTCTTCAGCACAACTTCGGTCGTTTCTCTGAAACAATGGAAGGTCATGGCGGCCCGTTTATAATTGTTCCAATAATTGTTTTGTTGGGACTATTACCAGCTTCCATTTTTATTGGTGAATCATTTAGAAGTTTCAAAATCCGTTTCCGCGATCCTTTTTTAAAGCTTGCGTTTTCCGTTGTTGCGATGTTTGTTGTGTTTTATAGCATCAGCAGTACAAAACTTCCTAACTATGCAATGCCATGTTATGCTTTTGTTGCAATATTGCTTGGAAATTTCGTAAATAAAGCATGGGAAGAGAACAAGGCTCGTCTCTATCCTTTTATTATTTTGTTGATAATAAATCTCGCTTTACCCATTGCAGCGTATTTCGGAATTAAAAACGAAGTGAACACAACAGGAATGGAGAATTTAGCTGCACTTCTTTTACTACTTACGATTGCAGCGATCATAGCTCTTTATTTTATAGTTAAAAAGAATTTCAGAAAAGCCGCGGTCAGCTCTTTTGCTTTTTATTCGTTATTCCATGTTCTTTTGTTCAACTGGCTTTACCCTTCCATTTATAAACAAAACCCCATGTCAAAAACGATTGACATCGTAAAAAAATATGATCATGTGATAGCCTACCATATCTTTCACCCTTCTTATACATATTATTTGCCGGAAAGAGTTCCTGTATTTAAAAATCTCGACTCGCTAAAAATGTTTATGCAAAAAAATAAGGCGGCAATAATTACCAGGAAATATTATGCTGAGGAATTAAAATCAATCGGCCTTAAAGAAAAAGCTTCTGTACATGATCTGTTTGAAGGGAATACAACTGTCATTTATGTAAATCCCGAATAGGCCGGCGTATTTGTTAATTTTTACTAAATCCAAAAAAAATTTGGATATCTACGAAATCTCCGTAGATTTACGAAAATTTCGTAGATATGGAACCTCTTACACATGTAGAAGAAGAAACCATGCAAGCCGTATGGCGTACCGGAGAAGGCAATGTAAAAGCCTTTATGGAACACCTGGATGAAGCAATACCTTATACCACGGTAGCATCCACTATTAAGAATCTTGAGAAAAAAGGCTACCTCAGCAGCCGGCTTGTTGGCAATGCTTATTTGTATAAACCGGTGGTAAGCGAAGCTGATTATAAAAAGAAGTTTATGGGTAAAGTAGTAAAGGAATATTTTGACAATTCTTATAAAGAGTTGGTGAATTTTTTTGTAGAGCAAAAAAAACTTTCAGCGAAAGAACTGAAAGAAATTATAAGCATGATCGAAAAAGGACAGTAAAGTTGCAGTTATGTTCAATAAAATGATCGGTTCATCAAACGGCATATGGAAGGCAGGGGCAATTATCCTAAGGGTGGTAGCCGGGCTTATCATATTCAGATATGGTTTGGAGATTTTTTCTGAAGATAAAATGGCTGGTTATGCTTCCTGGTTGACTGACCTGGGTTTCCCGTATCCCCGAACCATGGCAACTAGTGGAAAAGTGATCGAACTTGCCGGAGGTTTGCTAATGACAATTGGATTGTTTACGAGGCTGGCTGCCATCCCATTGATCATTACGATGTCGGTCATTTGTTTTGTTATGGGAGAGCCGGAATTCCTCGCAGCGGATGCGTCCCTTTTACTGATGTTGATCTACCTGCATTTTCTTTTTACGGGCCCGGGTAAATTAAGTCTTGATCATATTTTATTCAGACAAAAAATAAATACCGATTAAAAAATTAATATCATATCAGATAAGTTGGCTGTGTTTGTTATTAGTTCAAACATCCTGCGGTCAGAATATAAAGACACCTGCTGGCAACGGGTTATGGACAGTTGATATCAGTAACGATGATAAATATATCGCCCTCGGTGGTGATGATAGCTTGCTGAGAATATTCACTAATGATCTGAAATTATATAAATCTGAAAAACTTGAAACAAGAGGAATGATAAGGGCTGTGCATTGGCATCCAAAAGAACCGTTGCTTGCTGTTTCAACAAGAAATGATATTTGGATTGTAAATCCCGCAACGGGAGAAGAAACCAAACTCGAAGGAGATCACAAGGGTTCGCGAACTATTGCATGGAACTACAATGGGGAAATGCTCGCTGCTGCGGCTGGCTCCGGCATCATTTGGATATGGAACAAAAATGGAAAGTTGCTGCGTAAAATCCAAAAGACTGCAACTGACGGCAGTCCTGATAAAAAAGATTTTTTAGGTGTCGATTGGCATCCTTCAAAAAATATCCTGACTACAGTTGGTGATGAGATAAGGATCTTTGATACTTCAGGCAACCAATTAATTGTATTTAAACACAGGGTGCAACAAGCAGGGTTACTTACTGTAAAATGGCATCCTTCCGGAGATTTTTTTGTAACGGGTGATTATGGTCATCCGGATGAAGGCAAACCCACACTCTTGCAGTTCTGGCAAACAGACGGTAAACTCATTACTGAATGGAATGGCAGTAAAACAGAATTCAGGAATATACGCTGGAACAGGCAAGGAACCTATTTAGCTACAGCCAGCGATGTATTGCGTATCTGGAGCAAAGATGGAAAGCTATTGCATACGGGAAAGCCACATGGTAATTCAGTTTTGTGGGGAGCCGACTGGATCAGTGATTCAAAAAAAATAGTAACAGTAAGTTTTGATTCGGGCAATATCCAGCTGTGGGATGATAAAGCAAGACTTTTGAAAACGATTAACTAAAAAAAGAGAGCATTATGTCTTTACTTATTCAATACCTGGTAAAGTTATCTATTGGCCTTGCTGTGGTTTGGGTGTTTTACCAGTTCATATTGCGCAGACTTACATTTTATAATTCTAACCGTTGGTATTTATTGGGATATACGCTACTCTCCTTTTTTCTCCCATTTATAAATATCACTTCCATAGTTGGAAACAACAACGGATCAGAAAAAAATATTATACAGCTTATTCCGTCCGTTCATCAATATACCATTGCGCTTGAAGAAGCATCACACTGTCCTGTACCCATTTGGTCAACTACCTATGATAAATGGGATTGGACTGCTTTTGCATTAATGACCGGCGCAGCGATTTTGTTGCTGCGCTTTATCTTCCGCTACATTTCATTCCTCCGTATCCGGAACAGATCAAAGTTGATCTCGGAAGATGGAATAAAAATTTACCAGGTTGATGACGGTATCATTCCGTTCTCATTTGGGAATGCAGTTTTTATTAATTCAAACCAGCATACCGAAGACGAACTTCGTGAGATAGTACGACACGAGTTTGTACATATAAGGCAAAAGCACACAATAGATATTATTTGGGCAGAATTGCTTTGCATCATTAGCTGGTATAATCCTTTTGCCTGGCTACTCAAATGGTCCATTCGTCAGAATCTTGAGTTTATTGCTGACAATAAAGTAGTGGAAAATGGAATTAATAAAAAAGAATATCAATACCTGTTGCTGAAAGTGATCGGCAACAAGCAATATAGTATAGCTACTCAATTCAATTTTTCTTCATTAAAAAAACGTATAGCCATGATGAACAAAACAAAAAGCGCGAAACGCCAACTGGGGAGGTTTTTATTCCTGTTCCCGGTTCTTGCGATTATTCTCCTTTCTTTCAGAAGATCGTTTACAGATATTTCTGTTGTGAAAACAAATTCTAACACACCAGTTTTCACAGACACAATTCCTGATGCAAAAGTACTTAACAGCAAAGGATACTATATCGACATTAAAGACGACAACGGAAATTGTACAGTGGTGATAAGGGATAAACACAAAAAAGAAGTAAAGCGTCTCTTACTTACTGAATGGAATTCCAAAGACGATTATTATGAAAATCTTTACGGAGAAATATTATCTCCGTCGGCTGCCATCATTGAAGAAAAGATCAAGGCTAATAATCCGGGAATAACAACTGTAACTGTTAAAGGCAATACGGCCACTGTTACTTTAAAAAACGGTAAAACGGAAGTCTATACACTTTCAATTAAAGATCAGAAAAAGGCATTTGAAAAGAGATGCGGCATCACAGAAGAAGTTGCCATT
>JAICGN010000038.1 GCA_025923075.1 Chitinophagaceae bacterium | reverse complement strand
CCTGTGATCCGATTGCGGGTTTGGTACAGGTGCCATGCATTGAAAGAAATACGATGGGTGCTATAAAAGCGATCACAGCATCCCAACTTGCATTACAGGGTTCACCGGATTATGCAAAGGTTTCTTTGGATGCAGTGATAAAAACAATGTGGGATACTGCAAAAGACATGGATACAAAATATAAAGAAACGGCTGACGGCGGTTTAGCGATAAATGTGCCACTCAGTTTGCCCGAATGTTAGTGGCGCATTATTGGTAAATTGTTAATTGTTATTTGTTAATGGTCAGGCTGCTATCTTTTGACATTCTTCGGCACATAGTTTACAAACCCTCGCACATTCCTGGCAATGATCTGTCTGGTGCTTACTGCATTCTTCATTGCATTGCCAGCAAATATCCGCGCAAATTTGGCAAGCAGCTTTTGCCATTTCGCTGCCCAGACTCATCAGTTGAGCTGATGCATAGCAGATAGCCGCACACTCCATATCTAATTGGATACATCTTGCCATCATCTGTATTTCTTTTTCCTGTGTGCATGAACTTGCACAATGATTGCATATCTCTGCACAACGTAAACATGCTTTTATGCAGGATTCGTATAAAGGATAATTGTTGGTCTGTTTCATTTTATATGGTTTGAAAATGACCTTGCAAAAGTCACACCAGCCCATCCCCAAAAACTATTCAACAAAATTTTAAATGGTGCTAAAGCTCCTTCCCGAAGGGTAGGGGAGAAACTTTCCATAACTTAAATGATACAATCCTGTAGAGTGTTCAAGCAAACTATGAAATTTAGTTCTAAGTTCCCCCGCCGCGGTGCAGACCGGGGGTTTTGATTAATAATTGAACTTGACCAGTAGTGGGAAATTAACGAATACCAGCCACTCCTTCATAAATTAACAAACGTAATATACCGGCGTCTCTCAAGTGCCAGCTTCCCCATGAAATAGGAGTATCACCGTTTGCGTCTTTCATGGAAGGTTCGGCGCCGGCATCCAACAACATTTTTATAATAGCAACATTTCCATATGCTGCAGCTCTATGTAACGGCGATTCGCCTTTGAGATATGCGTCACGCATAAAGCAGAGCGTCGGTTTCCCTGCTAATGTTTTTTTGTTAATATCAGTACCTGCCGCAATTAACATTTTTACAATTTCAGCCCTCTCATCCATTTCACTCGTTTTACTAAGAGTATAATGCAGGGCATTTTCACCTGTATTTGTAAAACTGAAACTAGGATTTTCACCCTTATCTAATAGCCATTTTACTGAATCTACCTTGCCATTAAAGGCAGCATTACAAAGCAGATTACAATCGTCAAATGATATTTTCGCTCCCAACTTATAAAATAAATCCAGTGCTTCTTGGTTGCCTTCCCAAACAGCAGCAAACATGGCAAAATTGCCCGAAGAGTCAGTGTAATTTATATCTGCTCCTTGTGTAACCAATTTCTCGACAGTCGCTAAATCACCGTCGAAAGCTGCGGTTAACATTTTTTTATCCAGATCTTCCATTGCAAACGATGTTACAGCTGTTTAGTCTATCCAAACTTGTTTTTGAGAAAAGTTAATAATGAATGTTGATTTACTTAAAATGGCAAAATTCAATGAGCCATCATAAATAATATCTTTTGATGCGGCTTCACTTGTGAATTGTTTTACACCGATATTAATATTTAAAGGGCCTAATTGTTTCCATTGACTTACTGTGTCACTCTCAAGCCCCCATTCATAGGCTGTATGACGAGAAAGTAACAATTCTCCTATATTGCCTGAGTCAAAAAGAAACCAATATAAATGTTTCTGTTTGTGGATACCTAAAAAAATAATCATCTCATTTCCATCTGGTCCATTTGCAAAACGACTTTGCAGGGCTATTTTATTTTTTATTAGTTTCCCGTAGGAAGAAGTTGTTTCAAGAATTATCCTGTTGTTGGCAAGATCCAAAGTCAATATTTTATCATGAAAAGATTTCAGTGAAAGAACTCCATCGAGTTTAGAAAATCCTTTAGGTAGCAAACTCATAATGTCCAATATACCTATTGTGGAATGAAAAATTGTTGTGCGATAAACATTAAAAGAAACGCTGTCGGTTTTACGATACTTTATCATTTCCCCACTCATGCGGAAACCTGCACTGTTTCCATAAATAGTTTTTCCAAGACTTTTTGCTATCTCAGGGGAAATAAAAGTCTCTCCCCCTCCTGTGTCAAACAAAAAGTTGTAGGAATTGCTTTCAATGGTAACAATCACTTTTTTTAAATCCCCGACATAATTTTCCAAATATATCGTGTCCTGAGTATACGCTCTATAAGCAAATATTGTCAAAAGGCTTAAGGTTAAATAAAGCGTTCTCATTTTGGAATAAATTGCCTGTAACTCTTAAATATGCGCTACAGATGGCATAAAGATTAGTTGATAATCATCGTATTCTTTTACCAGCAGTAATTTGATCAGGCAGGATTAAACAACTTCTCGTCAATAAAAGGCTGTTGTTTTAATCGTATACCCGTTGCTTTAAAAATTGCATTGGCCACAGCGCCGCCAGTGGGAGGCAAGGCTGGCTCACCCAATCCTGTTGGATCAATTCCATTATCAATAAAATAGGCTTCTACTTCTGGTATTTCTTTCATGCGTATCATGCGGTAATTATGAAAGTTTGTTTGTTCAGGCGCGCCATCTTTAAAACTCAGTTTGCCATACATTGCATGACCATATCCATCTACAATGGCGCCCATTACCTGTTGCAATGCTCCGCTTTTATTGATCACTTCGCCACAATCGGAAACAGCATACACTTTTTTCAAGACGGGTTTCCCATCCTTCATTACTACTTCACCCACCTGTGCTACGTAGCTTTGATGCGAAAAGTAAACGCTGAATCCCTGTGACACTCCCTTTTTGGTTCCCCATCCTGATTTTTCTGCCGCAGTTTTAATAACAGTTTCCATCCTGTCTATATTGTAATTAATAGCACCGACAGGTGTTGTTCTTGCTTTTTGCAAAAGATCAAGCCTGAATTGTACAGGGTCTTTTCCGGCGGCCATTGCTACTTCATCAATAAAACTTTGTTCAGCAAAGGCAAGGAAGTTTGTCACCGGGGCTCTCCATGCGCCGGTCGTAATGGGAGACTGGTGATCAACTGTCTCGATTAAAAGATTATCGACGGCTCCTGAAGGAAAATTATTTTCTCTTGTTGAATTGCCAACGTTTATTCCGGCTCCACGGAGTTTATAACCAATTAAATTTCCCGATGCATCCAATGCCGCTTCAAAACGATAACGAACTGCCGGGCGATAGCTTCCGCCGGTCATATCATCTTCTTTGGACCAGATAAGTTTTACCGGTTTTTTAAGAATACTTGATAATTCGGCAGCTTCTGTTACAAAATCAAATTTCAATCTTCTTCCAAAACCGCCACCAAGTCTTGTGATCGTTACCGATATCTTTTCTTCTGGTATATTCAACAATTTTGATACGGCAGTACGGGCACTCCCTGGCGTCTGTGTGGCGCCGATCAATTCAACTTCATCGGCACGAACGTCTGCAAAGAAGTTCATAGGCTCCATTGGACTATGGGGAAGAAACGGACACTGGTATTCACTGGTAATCACTTTCGCGGCGGATTTAAATGCAGTTTCCACATCACCGTCTTTTCTTCGCTCCGTCGGCTTATCGCTATTCAGCATCGAAATGAATAATTGGTTATGACCGGCAGTGCTTTCAATGTTTCCGTCTTTTTCATATTCAACCTTCAACACTTTCCTCGCTTTCATCACTTCCCAGGTTGATTTGCCAACAACAGCTACATTATTCTTAAAAGTAATTACATCAATGATCCCGGGCATTGCTTTAGCCGCCGCATCATCAACTGATTTGATTTTGGTACCAAAAGCCGTTGGACGCTGGATCATTGCATACACCATCCCTTCCCGGTAAAAATCCAAACCAAACATTCCTTTGCCTGTAGCAATATTTTTGTTCTCAACATTTTTCACTGAACTGCCAATGATCTTGAAGTCTTTCCTGTTTTTCAATGGAACATCTGCAGGCACAGTGATTTTAGACGCTTCTTCAGCAAGTTCTCCGTAGCTTAATTTGTTACCGGTTTTACTATGCAGAACAAAACTGTTAGCCGTCGTACATTCACCCGGATCAACATTCCATTTTTTTGCTGCAGCAGCTATCAGCAGATATCTCGCCGTTGCGCCGGCGGTTCTTAATCTTTTCCATGAATGCGGAATAGCGCCACTTCCTCCTGTTAACTGCCTGTCAAATTTTTTATCCAATGGAGCTTGTACAGCTTTTACTTTACTCCAATCCGCATCAAGCTCCTCTGCAACAATCATGGGAAAAGATGTCATTACATTTTGCCCAAGCTCCGGGTTAGGAGAAAAAACTGTAATGGTACCATCGGTGGCAATTGACAAATAACTATTGAAGTTTACATCTCCGGCAAGACTTGCTTTATTTAAAATAACCGGCGCCGCCTCAGTTCCAAACCAACTAAATCCAAGTACAAGACCGCCGCTGGTGAGAGAAGTTATTTTTATAAAATCTCTTCTGCTTGTTTTATTTAAAGTTGACATAGATTAAAGTTTTTTACTGGCTGATTGAATGGCTTCACGTATGCGATGATAGGCTCCGCAACGACAAAGATTACCATGCATGGCATCTTCAATTTGCTGTTGTGTCGGTTTAGGATTTCGCTTCAACAATGCAGCGGCAGTCATTATTTGTCCGGCCTGGCAGTAACCACATTGAGGAACATCCACTTCATCCCACGCCAATTGAACGGGATGATCACCATTTTTTGATAAGCCTTCAATCGTAGTAACTTTTGCTGACTTAATTGCTGAAACCGGTAATGTGCAGGACCTGACAGGATTGCCATCAATATGAACGGTGCATGCACCACATTGTGCTATGCCACAACCATATTTGGTTCCTACTAATCCCAGGTGATCCCGCAGCACCCACAATAGCGGCGTATCCGCAGCTACATCGGTTTTGTACTCTTTACCATTGATCTGAAGTGTAAAAGCAGCCATTGGATTTAATTTTTAGCGGACCTGAAGGTACAAAAAAGTGATTTCGATAGTTGGATTTTGTGTTTTTTGTCCCGGGGCCAGAGACATTTATTCCGCCACCCCCAATGCAGGATACTCAGACCTCACTTTCATTTGTAGGATTGGTATCTATTTTGCGCGAGGCAGCAGCGAGCAGGTTGAGGTTTGTCCGCGCAGCATATTTCGTTCATTGAGCACACCGATTTGCATGCTAATGACGACAGTCCATCAGAAGACCTGATGGAATCAAATTATTCATCTATAGGTTCAATCTTCTCTAAATTACCCGAGTAAAGGTGAGGTAAGCCATTCAAGCTAATAGTTCGGCATTGCTTGCAATTAAACTTTGTTACAAATGATTTTTCCAACACTGAGAAAAATAAAAATGAATACAAATCATTCAATGTTGTGCCTCAAATACAATTGATTTGAGAATAAATTTCTACACGTTTTATTACTTATTGGACAAATAATGTTCGCTCTATTTTTTTTCCACAAAGGTTTAACTTTTCTTCCGTTTTGATTTGTGTATTTCGATAAAGAATGTTGTGGCATAATTCTTTATAATAAAAGATAAAGAAAACTATGGTTCCACCTTCGAAATTAAAGATTGATCTATTATGCTTCTCTCATCTCCGCTGGAATTTTGTTTATCAGCGTCCCCAACATTTGATGAGCAGATTTGCTAAACACACAAGAGTATTTTTTTTCGAAGAAGCTGTTTTCGATGCCCCTTCTCAATACAATGAAATATTTGACGATCCCGAAACAGGGGTCTGTGTTATAACGCCGCACATCACCCACGATACGGAGAATCGTGCTGAAGCTTTGCGGCATTTGCTTCAAATATTCATGGCATCAATGAATATCAAAGATCATATTGCCTGGTATTACACGCCGCTGTCGCTCGAATTTAGTGATCACTTAAAATCTGAGCTGACAGTATACGATTGTATGGATGAACTTTCCTCGTTCAAGTTTGCTCCACCCGCCATAAAAAATTGGGAACAGAAACTATTTGCAAGAGCAGATATTGTGTTTACGGGCGGGATGCGTCTTTATGAAGCAAAGAAAAATTTTCATTCAAACATTTATGGGATTCCAAGCGGCATCGATGCAGATCATTTTAACAAGGCAAGAAAATTTGTAAAGGATCCGGAGGATCAGGCTGCAATTCCACACCCGCGTATTGGCTTCTATGGTGTGGTTGACGAACGGTTCAGTATCGAGCTCTTAAGAGCGGTAGCTGAAAAAAGTCCTGACTGGCATTTTATAATAATAGGACCAACTGCCAAGATCGATCCCGCCACCCTGCCTCAAACTGGAAATATTCATTTTATAGGGATGAGAGAATATAAAGATTTGCCCGATTACCTTGCCGGCTGGGATGTTGCCATGATGCCTTTTGAACTAAACGAAGCGACAAAATATATCAGCCCGACCAAGACACCTGAATTTCTTGCAGCGGGAAAGCCTGTTGTATCTACTTCAATTCATGATGTTATTCATCCTTATGGAGATAAGAAGTTAGTAAGCATTGCAGATACTCCGGATGAATTTGTCGCGGCAGTTGAACAGTATTTATCGATCGAGCGAAGTAAGCAATGGCTAAAAGAAGTTGATGCTTTACTAAAAACCATGTCGTGGGACGATATAGCGGATCGAATGAGTGATCTGATGAATAAAACTATTAACAATAAATCTATTAATCATGAAAATAAATCACAAGCCTATGTTTGACTATTTGGTTGTAGGGGCGGGCTTCGCCGGCGCAGTCATCGCAGAGCGATTGGCAAGCCAGGCGGGCAAAAAAGTTTTAATAATTGATAAACGAAATCATATTGGAGGAAACACTTACGATTATTACAATAGCGATGGTATACTTGTACATTTATATGGGCCACATATTTTTCATACGAATTGTAAAGAGATCTATGATTATCTCGGAAAATTCACAACCTGGCGTCCTTATGAGCACAGGGTATTGGCAAGCGTAGATGGGATGCTGGTGCCGATCCCTATTAATCTTAATACGATAAATAAACTATACGGCACGCAGTTATGTTCTGCCGAAGTGGAAAAATTTTTGGCAGACAAAGCAGAAAAAAAGGACCGGATAGTTACATCTGAAGATGTGGTGATAAGTAAGGTTGGAAAAGAATTGTACGAGAAATTCTTCAAGGGCTATACAAAAAAGCAATGGGGATTAGATCCAAGTGAGCTCGACGCATCTGTTGCAGCGCGAATACCAACAAGAATTAACCGGGATGACAGGTATTTTACAGACACCTACCAGGCAATGCCTTTGCATGGTTATACAAAGATGTTTGAAAAAATGCTTTGTCATCCAAGAATTAAAGTAATGCTCAATACAGATTACAAAGAGATCAAAGGCATTATTCCATATAAAGAAATGATCTATACAGGCCCGATCGATTACTTCTTTGATAATTGTTATGGCAAACTTCCGTATAGGTCGCTTGAATTTAAATTCGAAACGATAGAAACAGAATGTTTTCAGCCTACAGGCACTGTAAATTATCCGAATGAACATCCTTATACAAGGGTAACAGAATTCAAATACCTGACTGGTCAAAAGCATCCCAAGACCACAATGGTGTATGAATATCCAAAAGAGGAAGGTGATCCCTATTACCCGGTGCCGCGTCCTGAGAATGCTGAGCTTTATAAAAAATACCAGGCATTGGCTGACGAAATGGATGATGTCCATTTTGTGGGAAGACTTGCAACCTATAAATACTACAATATGGACCAGGTGGTGGCGCAATCGCTCACCCTGTTTAAAAAAATAATTGCTTCGAATGGACAAGAAAATGGAACGCAAATCAACGGACATAGACTACCAGCTTTGCAAACCTGAAGTTTGGGGCGGCATTGAATGTACGATTAACAGGGTGCAGAACAGCTTTCGTGATCAGATCCTTTATTCAGGTCATTATACCAGGCAGGGAGATATTGAAAAGTTTGCCGCCCTTGGTATAAAAAAGTTGAGGTATCCTGTATTATGGGAATTTCATCAGCCTGTTCAAAGTAAAGCCATTGACTGGAGTTGGATAGAACAACGGCTTAATACAATTCGTGATAATGGGATTACGCCAATCGCCGGTTTAATTCATCACGGAAGCGGACCTGGATTTACCGATTTGTTGGATAAAGATTTTCCTTTTAAGCTGGCTGCTTATGCTGAAGCAGTCGCTGAAAAATTTCCCTGGCTTGAATATTATACTCCGGTAAACGAGCCGTTAACTACGGCAAGATTCAGTGGCCTCTATGGTCTATGGTATCCACATATCAAAGATGAGCCAAGTTTTACAAGGATGTTGATCAGTCAGGTGAAAGCCGTTGTACTGAGTATGCAGGCCATCAGGAAAATAAATCCAAAAGC
Organism: Chitinophagaceae bacterium; assembly: GCA_025923075.1. Classification (GTDB taxonomy): domain Bacteria; phylum Bacteroidota; class Bacteroidia; order Chitinophagales; family Chitinophagaceae; genus VBAS01. The sequence continues at coordinate 25,769 of JAICGN010000038.1, read as the reverse complement.
AAAACTGCTGCAAACTGAAGACCTTTCAAAAACCCATAGTACGGTATTGCTTTCTTACCAGGCAGATTTTGAAAATGAAAGAAGATGGCTTACTTATGATCTGTTATGCGGTAAAATAGATCAGCAGCATTTTTTCTGGAATTATTTTGTTTCTATGGGTATTGATAGTAGCGATCTCGAGTTCTTTCTTGAGAACCCGTGCCCTCCCGACATTATTGGTTTTAATTACTATGTAACATCTGAAAGATATCTGGATGAAAAAATTGAAAACTATCATTGTACTACACATGGCGGTAACGGCAAACATACCTATGCCGATGTAGAAGCAGTCCGCATAATTGAATTGGCTGGCTTGGATGTGTTGCTAAAAGAAGCGTGGGCCAGATACAAATTACCATTGGCCATCACAGAAAATCATTTGAGCTGTACCCGTGAAGAACAAATGCGCTGGTTTAAAGAAACGTGGGAGAGCTGTTGCAATTTGAGACAACAGGGAATTGATATAAAAGCGGTAACTGTTTGGTCATTACTCGGTGCTTTTGATTGGAACAGTTTACTCACCTGTGACAACAATTATTACGAGTCAGGAGCCTTTGACATCACAGCCAGAACAATTCGCAAAACGGCGCTGGGCAAAATGGTAAATGCCATCGCAACAACCGGGGAGTATTTTCACCCGGTGCTTAGCGCAAAAGGATGGTGGAATAAAAAAGGAGATGAAAATCAAATTATGATGAAGGGTAAAAAAGAAAATCAATTATTGATCATCGGAAAGAACGGGACATTGGGAAGTGCATTGATGAAAATATGTGAGCATCGCGCTATCCCATACAATGCACTAAGTAGAAATGACCTGGATATTTCGAATGAACGGGAAGTAAGAGCTGTAATTGATGAGTACAGGCCATGGGGAGTAATAAATACCGCTGGCTATGTAAAAGTCGATGATGCCGAAACCTACTATAATGAGTGTTTTTCAGTGAATACGATTGCGCCGGGAATATTGGCGAAGACATGTAACATAAGAGGTATTCGCTTTATGACGTTCTCTTCTGATTTGATATTCGACGGCAACAAAAAATCTCCGTATTATGAAAGTGATATGGCAAAGCCCTTAAATATCTATGGTATAAGTAAGGCAAATGGTGAACAAACTGTACAAAAAGCGAATCCCGAGTCACTGATCATTCGGACAAGTGCCTTTTTTGGTCCGTGGGACAGCTATAACTTTGCTTATACTATCCTCGATGCCCTCCGAAATGAAAGATCATATTCAGTAGTAAAGGATGTGATTGTATCTCCAACTTATGTCCCTGATCTTGCCAATACAGCGATGGATCTTTTTATTGATGAAGAACACGGCATTTGGCATTTAAGCAATGAAGGAACGATAAGCTGGGCCGATTTTGCTTGTGCCATTGCAGACAGGGCAGGATATAAGAAACACAATCTTCTTTTTAAAAACCTGGCTGAAATGGAATGGAGGGCTCAGCGTCCGCTTTATAGTGCATTAAAAAGTAATAAAGGGATAAAGCTACCGGCACTTGATAACGCTTTGGAACGATTTTTCGAACATAAATCCGTTTAAACGTTATTTTATATGGCCGGAAATAAATTCATGTTTGCAACAGGGATAGAAAATAGTTATCCAACAATCCTATTACCGAATGGCTCAACCAAACGGGTTGACGAGATGGAAAAGACAGGACATTACAAGTATTGGAAAACGGACTTTGAATTGGTTAAAGAAATAGGGATCGAATTTTTGCGTTTCGGCCCGCCGTATTATAAAACTCATCTCGGCCCGGGAAAATATGACTGGTCTTTCTCCGATGAAACTTTAAATTACTTAAAACAATTACATATCACGCCGATCGTGGACCTCTGTCATTTTGGTGTTCCGGATTGGTTAGGGAATTTTCAAAACCCGGATTTCCCATACTACTTCGCTGAATTTTCAAAAGCATTTGCAGAAAGATATCCAGATCTGCAACTATATACACCGGTCAACGAAATATTTATCGCGGCGATGTTTTCAGCGCAATATGGTTGGTGGAATGAGAGATTAAAATCAGACAAAGCGTTTGTTACGGCTTTAAAACATTTGTGCAAAGCAAATGTGATGTCAATGCATGCTATTCTGCAGGTTCAGCCGGACGCAACATTTATACAAAGTGAATCGTCAGAATATTTTCATGCAATGGATCCTTTGGCTGTGCCATTAGCGCGGTTTCTCAATCAAAAAAGATTTCTTTCCCTGGATCTCACATATGGTTATCCGTTAAATGTTACCATGTATGAGTACCTGCGCGCAAACGGAATGACGAGTGATGAGTATTATTGGTTTACCAGAAACCAGGTAAAGGCTAAATGCATCATGGGAAATGATTATTATGTCACGAATGAACATTTGGTTTTTCCTAATGGGCATACGCAGGCAGCCGGCGAGATATTTGGGTATTACGTGATCACGAATCAATACTATAAGCGGTATAAGCTTCCAATTATGCATACCGAAACCAACATCAAAATGCCGGCGTCAAAGGAATGGTTGTTGAAACAATGGGCTAATGTTCACCGGTTGAAACACGATGGTATTCCGATAAATGGTTTTACCTGGTATAGCTTATGTCACCAGGTTGACTGGGACTCCGCTTTACGCAATGATGCAGGGATCGTGAATGAGTTAGGATTATTTGACCTTGACCGGAATATAATGCCTGTTGGCGAGGCTTATAAAACGTTGATTGAAAATTGGAAGGAAATATTAAATACTGAAAGCTTTGGGCTTGTTTTCGACAACTGGTGATCAGCGAACGAACTCGACGTCTTCCTTTATTATATCTGCAGTAAAAAAAGAAAAAAGCTCAGACGCATCCATCTCATTTTTCTTGTCTTTATTAATTAAGTCAGAAGGCTTCTCTTTAAAAGGAGCTATGCTATCGATTTTTAGCGTCCTCAAGACTTTCACCAATTTTGATCTTTTTATTTTCTTTTTCATGTTCATTTTGTCCGCGATAATTATGCCTAAAATATTGTTAAGTGAATTCTTTGGGTTACGTTTTGAGAGAGGTAAAATTCGTTATTAATAAGAAATTTAGAATCACCAGAATGTAATTTTATCTAACTCGGAAATATTTTTTTCAGACGGCATGCGCAACCGTGAGCGGAAAATTTAATTTTTCATTCTGTGGTGTCATTTGCACGTTTGTAAGCTGATTGCAGGTGAGTGTAACGATGTGTGAACATCCAGCGTGAGTTTTTTACACTCGTAATGAACAATTAATTGTTAGCGCGCCTCCGCCAGCGGTAATGAAAAAGAAAAAACAGAGCCTTCTTTCAATTTACTTCGTACAGATAAGGCGCCGTTATGTTCCTTTATGATACCTGCCGATATATAAAGACCCATGCCCAGACCGGGAATATAAACTTCATTGTTTTCTACTCTAAAGAACCTGTCAAATATTTTTTCCTGATCTTCAGACGATAAGCCGATTCCAAAATCAATTATAGAAACGGTCGCGGTAGTATTGTCTTTTTCAGCCCTGACTATGATCTCTTTATTACCGTTGGAATATTTCACAGCGTTATTTATGAGGTTCATCAACACCTGTTCCAACCGTTCTTCGTTTCCATTGATCATTATAGTTTGTTCAAGCTCCTCTGTTAATTTATGAGATGGATAGATGTACCTGCAATTTTCGATACACTGTTTAATCAATTCACTAAGGTCAAAAATTGTTGTATCAAATTTTAACCGGCCTGCTTTTATCTTACTTACATCCAATAGGTCGTTGATCAGGTGTTGCAATTTATTAAGTGATGAATTCGCTTTTTCGATGTATAGCCTTACTGGTTCAGGTAGTTCTGCCTGCCCGATCAATTGGACGTATCCCTTCAGACTGGTAAGTGGGGTTTTTAATTCATGACTTGCTACACCAATAAATTCGTCTTTCTTTTCAATTTCCTTTTTTTGGTCTTCGATATCTGTAGATGTACCAAACCAGGCTATCAGGTTCCCGGTTTCATCTTTGAAAGGTTCCCCTTTTCCCAGGTGCCACCTGTACTGACCGTCTGATGCCCTTTTGATCCTGTATTCAAACTGAAAGGAAGCTTGCTTTGTAAGTGCTTCGGTCCATGCTTTTGCCGTTTGTATTAAATCATCGGGATGCAATACCTGTTGTGATCCCAAACCTCTTGATCTGTCAAAATCAAGCCCGGTATATTCATACCATTGTTTATTAAAATAATCCGCTTGCCCGTTTCCATCCGTTGTCCAAACAATCACCGGTATGTTATCCGCTAAAAACCTAAAGTGTTCCCTGCTTACCAATAGATCCTTTGTTCTGATCCTGACAATATCTTCCAACTCTTCATTCATTTTTGCCATTACAAGCCTCGCTTGTTCCAGTTGTTCATTCTTTGATTTTAATTGCTGTTCATTCTCCTTTTGCGCCGTCATATCAGTTAAGATAATACTCAATGCAGAACCGTCATCTAATTCCAGTGAGGTAACAGATAATAAGAAAGGAACTAACTGATTGTCCTTATTTTTTAAGGAGATCTCACCCTTACTATCTGATTCCCATCCTTCTTCAAAGATCTCCTGGAAAGCACGCTGAAATTTATCAGGAATAAAATCAGTTATGGGCAGTCCGATAACTTTTGCCAATGGCATATCTACCATCGTAGCAAATTGCGAATTACTATATAAAATAAGTCCGTCACGGTTTAATGTTACCGCTCCTTCTTTCATTTTTTCAATGAAGACCCGGTAAGTCTGGTCAGCGCTTTTTAACGTATACAGTTGGTGTTCTTTCCCGTTGTTTACTACTAAAGCATCCACTTCACCGCTGCGGATTGCGTCAATGGTCTCATTTGCTTCCTGCAATTGTAATTGAAGTTTTTCAAGTTCAGCTTGCAATGCTTCGTATGATTTCACTGATACCATTACGTGGTTATGTTAGATTCAGACTTTTTAATAGTTTATCGCTGTTTGACATATCGCCGATTAATCTTCTTTCGGGCAAGGGTGATTTTTTTATAAGCAGTGGAAGTGCAAAAATGTCCACACTTTTTGCTATCTGAGGTTGCTGGTAAACATCAATTACTTGTAATTCGTAATGATTTCCCAGGTATTTTTCACAAAATGCCTTGAGGTTAATAATGGCCCTTGACGAATTGGGGGAAGCCCCCGTTATATAAAGCCTGAAAACATAAGGATCAACGCCGTTGCTGTTTTCCTCAAACGAAGACCCCGTAGTTTTTTTCATTATACTTCATTTAATGTGCGGATATTTAAACCCACCAGTACTTTTTCTTCATTAGAAAGATCTCCGATGATCTTACGTATAGGTTCAGGCACTTTTCGTACCAAAGTAGGAATTGCAAAGATTTGGTCACCCTCTGCCAGCTGTGGTTTTTTCAAAAGATCAATTACTTCAATTTTGTACTGGCCTCTTAAATGCGTCTCGCAATATTTTTTAAGGTTATTTAATGCCGTAACAGACTTTGGTGTTTTACCTGCTACATACAAACGCAATTCCCATTTTTTTTCCTGCTTTGCCATAACGGTTCCTTACTTTTTAATTCGTGCCCTATATTGACCATTTCCATTCTGTCCTGTCCGGACACCTTCCTGCTTTTGTCTCGCTTTTCTTGCAGCTCCTATAAGCACGCCTTCGCTACTTCTGTAAACGTCTACAAGGTCAAGTCCCCTCGAACTAATGATGAATTCCCTGACCTCATTGCTATGTTTCATTCCCCGCGACTTCATTATATATATGCCACGATTGCGTTCTCCGTCGCATTCAATGTCTCTTACCAGGATCCAGGTATCCACTAAGGACGATACATTTTCATCAATATGTTCTGTTGTACCACTATTCAAAGCCGTTAGCATAAGTGTAATGCCTGCATTTTGCATGCCATCGATCAACCTAAGCAACATCGCATTTACTTCGGTAAGTAAACCGACACTTACAAAATTTGTGACCGGGTCAAGAACAACCACTGATGGGTTAAAATTTTTTATCAATTTATACATTCGGGCTAAATGCATTTCAAGTCCATATAACCCCGGACGGAACGAATGAAATTCTAATAATCCTTTCTTTACATGTTTATTAAGATCCAGGCCTATTGATTTCATATTGCGAATGATCTGTTGCGGAGATTCTTCAAAAGCAAAGAACATACATTTTTCCTTCCGCATGCAGGTCGCATTCGCAAAAGAGCCGGCGATGCTTGTTTTGCCGGTCCCGGCACTGCCTGATACTAAAATGCTGCTGCCTTTGAAAAAACCCTTGCCGCCAAACATTTCGTCAAGAGACGGAATACCAGTTGAAATTCTTTTTGCGGATACATTTTTATCCAGCTTCAGGGATGTTACCGGTAAAATGGTTATACCTTCTTCATCAATTAAAAACGGATACTCATTCGTGCCATGAAGCGAGCCTCTGTATTTTATGACCTTCAATCTTCTTGTAGATACCTGGTTAACGATACGATGATCTAAAAAGATGACGCAGTCAGAAACATATTCTTCCAGGCCATGGCGTGTTAATGTTCCCTGTCCTTTTTCGCCGGTGATGATAGCGGTTACTCCCTTATCTTTCAGCCATTGGAACAATCGTCTTAATTCGGCCCGCAGGATTGCCTGATTCGTTAGGCCGGCAAAAAGATTTTCGATTGTATCCAGTACAACTCTTTTAGCACCGATACTATTAATTGCATGGTCGAGCCTGATAAAAAGGCCGTTCAAATCATATTCACCAGTTTCTTCAACTTCAGTACGGTCAATATGTACGTGATCAATTCTAAGCTTTTTATTTTTTTGTAGCTTGTCGAGGTCAAATCCTAATGAGGCTACATTGGTGGTCAACTCCCCGGCTTTTTCCTCAAAAGCCATAAAGACACCGGGCTCATTATACAATGTTGCTCCCTTAACAATAAACTCAAGGGCCATTAATGTTTTGCCGCAGCCGGGTCCACCACAAATCAGTGTGGGTCTTCCTTTGGGCAACCCGCCCATAGTTATCTCATCCAGGCCGTTGATACCGGTTTTCGTTTTGGAAAGTACTTGCATGTCGTTTTCTTTAAGCAGGGTTGTGACTTATGAAGATAGAGTAAACTAGCATAAAAAAAACATGACGAGAGTTATTTTATGGGAGGGGAAGAGGATTAAAGGCTAAACAATTAATCAGTGCTTTAACTTTTTTCGCCAGCGTTAATTCAGTGCCGTATTTAAGTCAACCTCTTTTATATCAATCACTGAATAATCTTTTATCACATTATATAATGTTCCTCTTTCAACTGGTTTGCGCTTTACCTGCTTTATTAATGCAACTAACTCCGCTGTTGTCATGGAAGGATTCTGTTCTTCTGCGCCGGCCATGCTATAAATCTTTGTAGTATCATCAATAGTCCCGTCAATATCATTCACGCCAAATGACAAACTTAGCTGTGCATTTTGCCGACCCAGCATTGGCCAGTAGGCTTTCAGATGAGGGAAATTGTCCATATAAATACGGGCTACTGCGTACATCTTCATATCTTCTACAATGCTGCTTTCATTGACATGGCTCATATCGTTATCCTTATTCCGGAATTTTAGCGGGATGAATGTGTTAAAGCCACCAGTTTTATCCTGGAGTTTTCTCAAACGACTCATATGATCAATACGGTGGTAATAATTTTCGATATGACCATACAGCATCGTAGCATTGCTATGCATTCCGAGCTTATGTGCTGCTTCATGAATATTCAACCAACCTTCTGCGTCGACTTTATCAGCACAAATTCTTTCACGTATTTCCGAATGGAAAATTTCCGCACCGCCGCCGGGTAATGAATCAAGTCCGGCATTTTTTAAATAGTTCAACCCCTCCTCATTTGTCTTTTTTGCTTTGCGAAACATGTAGTCAAGTTCGACAGCTGTAAACGCTTTAATGTGTAATGACGGCCTGTGTTCCTTGATTTTTCTTAATAGCTCTGCGAAGAATTCTAAATTCATTTTCGGATGAACGCCACCCACAATATGTACTTCTGTTACCGGCTGCCCGTCATATTTTTTCACCATATGCATCATTTGCTCAGCCGAAAGCTCCCAACCCTCATCACGATTTGCATACACGCGGCTATAGCTGCAAAAGTTGCAAGTGAAAACACAAACATTGGTAGGCTCAATATGAAAATTTCTGTTGAAATAAGTAATGTCCCCGTGTTTTTTTTCCCGGACATAATTACCAAGTGAACCAAGAAAGGAGAGAGATCCTCTTTCGAAAAGTAGCAATCCTTCCTCTTCAGTTATTCTTTCGCCACTATATATTTTATCCTGAATAATAGACAGGTCCTTTGGTAAACTTTTTAAAATTTCTGCTGATGTTGATGAGAGCATTTAAACGATTTGTCTGCAAATTTAGTTTATAAAAAAATAACCCCGGTTTATTGCCGGGGTTATCAGTTATTGAAGATGCCAGTATCAGTATTTCACCACCTGGACATTCAAGTTTCTGTTGCTGTCTTCATACCCAATGTTTACTGTGTAAAGACCGGCAGCCCTGCCAGAAAGATCGACCTGAACAAATTTTTCGCCGCCACCCGGATATTGTTTACTATATACCAACTGGCCAACTGAATTGTAAACATTGATATATCTCAAGGTTGTTGGCACCTGGTAATGCCATACACCAAAAGTAGTTCTGAATGGATTTGGCAAGATCAGGTATCCATCATTCTTCAGTCTCGCAGGTACCACTTGGGTCCGGATATTTACATCATCGAGATAGAAGTTATTCTCCATGTTACCACTGAAGCGGAATACCACCTGTACAAGTGGCTCTGTAGCGCCGAGGAACCTGCCAAGATTTACTGAATCTCTTCTCCATTGCGAAGGCAGAGGAACAAAACTATTCATTGAGACCTGGAAGTTAGGATCATTTACTGTTTGTAATTCTTCCCCATATTTTTTATAAACAGTAGTGAACGTGTTACCACAGTCCCTGGAAACTAAGACTGTTAGGGTATCCAGTCTTGCTCCTGTTGTGCCTGGTAATGTTTTCGTGATATGCGCAAGATTAAATGAAAGGAAGATCGAGTCAATACTCGAGTAGCTAAAGTTTGGAGTTGCGAGGTCATCGATTCGATCAACTGATGTGTTCACAAAATCATTAAAAAATGCGGAACCCGGGGCGCTGTTACCAACTATGCCATTACGCTGCCATGTGATATCTCCGTTAGGATTAATTACGGCCCAGTTTGGTGGTGGGAATGTAGGGCTCGTAAACTCTTCAGTTACCGATGCCGGCAACGCAAGTATTTGGCTTACGCTGTAAGGTTTCACCAAACCATCATTGCTAGGATCTTCATCCGGAACATTATTGGGCAAGGTCGTATACACATTGATTGAGTGATTACCTAAAGCACCCAAATTAGCGGTTGCCAATGTTACCGTCGCCGTTTCATTTCTTGCCAGGTTTCCTGTCCAGTCAAATGTCGTTACTGCACCTGTACCGTCGATCTGGTAATTAATTCTTACCGATGTAAGATTTATTTTTCCAAAATTTTTTATCACTACTACGGGGGCTTCAGAATTTGAACACACTCTGGTGGCGGGCCTGTTTACCGCGATCACACCAGCATCATTATTCGGAAATATTTTCTTGTCAATATTTATATCATCGAGAAATATATTATTACCAAATTGATTTTTGGCCCTGAATTGAACCTGCACATTTCCTGATGGAATAAAGCTGCTCAGATCGATGGATTTTCTGATCCATTCATTCGTACTTGTCGGGAAATAAGCGGTACCCTGGGTTGGTGGCGCGCCTTCTGGTGCAACAAGTGCATCGTTTCTCACACTATAAACAACCTGGAATGTTTGACCACAATTTGAAGAAGCCAATACCTGGAAGGAGTCAATTATAGTCCCTTGAGCGTCTGAATAACCTCTATATGCCGCCCAGAAACTTACCCATAGTGAATCGGCAGTCCCAATTGCAAACGGTGGGGTTCTCAGATCATCATCATTCGGTACAGCGGAATAATTGTAATGATCAACATATGCTTTACCGGTGCCCCCATGTGCCACACCTGTAGGAGTTCTTTGCCAGGTTATATTCCCATCAGGATTAATTCTTGTCCAGCCTGCAGGCGGGAAGGTTGCTGTCTCAAAACCTTCAACCAACGGTAATGGAAGTGCAAGGCCGGAGGTTCCGTTCACGGTAAAGCAGTCATTGGTCGGATCGGAGTCAGGATTTCCATTCGGAATTGATGTACATATTTCGATTGCATTTGCGCCAAGAACCAACGGAACGGCATTCAATGGAACCGCGACCATTCCAAGAGATGCAAGATTTCCGGTCCAATCAAATGTTTGAACCACTGTCCCATTCCGTTTTACAGTAATCCGCACCGTTGTGAGTGCATTAGAACCGGCATTTCGTAATGTTACCGTAAGTGGGACTGTAGCATCGCAGCTAATAAAACCATTTGAAGGAGTTACGGTTGTGAAAATACTGGCATCGTCGGGAGTCAATGTCAATGGCACGCAGCCATTAGACGTTAATAATCCCGGTCTATAGGTCGTTAATGCAGATTGAGCCCGAAGGTCCTGACCGATCGTAAACATCGTCATACAAGCATCATCAGTATAATCCATGAAGTTCTGATACATGTATCCGGTTCCCCCGGGAGTACAAACATCAAAACGTGCACCTGAGGGACATCCTGCTGTGCCGGTACATTGGTTCGGTGTGTCGTCCAACGCGGGTGTCCCTGTAAAATCGGTACCATTACATCCCCCCGATGCCGGGCAGGTAAAGGGGTCAGCGGTATCATCACCCCAAATATGTTTTAACCATAAAAAGTGACCAAGCTCATGAACAAGAGTCCGTCCCCCGTTATAAGGCACAACGCTACCTCCCGGAAGTGTGCCATAATGAACAACGACGCCTTGTTGTGCTAAAGGATAATTATTTTCAGGAGTTCCAACTGGAAATGTCCCGTATCCAAGCACATTAGGATCATCAAAATCACCCACCCAGATGTTTACATATTTTGTAGGGTCCCATGCATCATCACCACCCAAAGCAGTTGACTTTATTGGATCATTAGCGCCATTATTGGAAACCGTTGCGGACGTTATCCGAACAATACCAGTGCTTGGCAAATTTGTTGGAGTACGTTGCGCTAAACAAAATTGGATTGGTGTATGCCCTCTTACCGAATAAAAGGGCGCGCCATTAGTACTATCCGGATTCAGCCCTGAATAATCAAGATTGATCCTGTTCAATTGCGCCGTGATCATGGCATCCGGTACAAGCGATTGATCGGAAAGAACAATATGGAACACGATTGGAATTGTACCAATTGAAGTTATTCTGTTGCCGGGATTATTTTGAATTTGTTGAATTCTGAGATTGATGGCGGCTGCAAGTTTTCTTTCATTTTCCTCATACTGCTGTCTGAATCCGGGATAGGTCCTGAACATATCGTCCAGCCATTTATTCGTTCCACAACGTTCCGATTTTTGGGTTCCGGAAACTGGCTGCATTCTTTGCTGGGCAAAGGAATTTTTTACGCCGAAAAATAAGATCGCCGTAAATGCCAGGAAAATCAGTTTTTTCAAATCAGTATGAATTTGGATTAAGTATAAAGTTTTTACGCTCAAGATTATTGCTACAAGTTTACTGAATAATAGCCGAAATGAAAAAACTGTTTTGCTTGTAGCCTCAAAGAATCAATCTGTTAAACGAAATTGATGAGCGGCTAAAAAACACGATAGGCACCGTCAATTTTTGGACTATTTGAATTAGATAATGATTGGCGGATAAACAATATTGTGCAGGATTTATTTGTGCAAACTTGAAATAGTTATCTTCCATTAATTTTTTATCAGTAAACCAAAACGAATGAATATTAAACTTCGCTTAACCCTGATGAGTTTTTTTCAGTTCTTTGTTTGGGGAGCCTGGTTGTTAACGATCGGCACTTACTGTCTGAATGCAAAAGGATGGAGCTTTCCCGAATTCGGAGCAATTTTTTCTACGCTTGCAATTGCTTCTCTTTTTATGCCGGCCCTCACAGGTATCATTGCCGACAAATGGATCAATGCCGAAAAACTATATGGCATTCTTCATATACTTTACGGAGCCATTTTATTTTATGTACCTAAAGTAGATGATCCGGATACGCTTTACTATGTAATCCTGGCAGCAATGATGTGCTATATGCCAACCATTTCTTTATCGAATGCCATTTCTTATACCATATTAAAAAACAGGAATTATGATGTGATTAAAGTGTTTCCTCCCATCAGAGTTTTTGGAACGATTGGATTTATTGCGGCAATGTGGGCAACTAATCTTTCAGGAAGCAAGGCGAATTCAAATCAATTCTTAATTGCTGCCGTTGCGGCGATTGCTTTGGGCATATATGCTTTTACATTACCTAAGTGTCCGCCTCCAAGAACAATTTCAAAAAGTGCCGGAATAATTGAGCAATTGGGACTTAAGGCATTTAAATTGTTTGCCAATTATAAGATGGCTTTATTTTTTATTTTTTCAATGCTGTTGGGTGCGGCTCTTCAGTTGACCAACATGTACGGAGATTCTTTCCTGAGTAATTTTGAAACAAAGCCTGAATATGCAAATTCATTTGTGGTCGAGCGTTCTACCATCATATTGTCAATCTCACAGATGTCTGAAACACTTTTTATTTTAACCATCCCCTTTTTTTTAAAAAGGTTCGGCATCAAACAAGTAATGTTGTTCTCTATGTTGGCATGGGTCATTCGCTTCGGATTATTCGCTTATGGCGATCCGTCGCCTGTGGGTACTGTCCTGATTATTTTATCATGTATCGTATACGGAATGGCATTCGATTTTTTCAATATTTCCGGCTCTTTATTTGTTGAAACGACTACTGATTCGAGCATTCGTTCAAGTGCGCAGGGTTTATTTATGATGATGACAAATGGAGTCGGGGCCTGGCTGGGAAGCATTATCAGTAGTTGGGTAATTGGTAAATATTTTATACTTCCAAATGGAGACAGCGATTGGCATGGCATCTGGCTTTCGTTTGCGGCTTATGCGCTGGCGGTTGCAATTCTTTTTGCAATTTTCTTTAAACATAAGCATGATCCGAATAAATTAACTACCGTGCAGCATTAAATTCCACAGATAAATGTTTGTATAGAAAATAAAAAACCCACCTCAAGCGGAGATGGGTTTTTTAGTGTTTTTACTGATTAGATATGCGACTCAATCTTTTTTACAAAATTTCCCTTAGGTTGGGCACCTACCAGTTTATCTACGACCTGACCATTTTTAAAGAACAGGATAGCGGGTATAGATGTGATACCATAATTCATGCTCACTGAGGGATTTACATCCACATTCACTTTACCAACATTTATTTTACCATCATACTCTTTTGCGAGGGATTCAATAACTGGCCCAATTGCACGGCATGGACCGCACCATTCTGCCCAAAAATCCACTACTGTTAACTTGTCTGCGCTTAAAACTTCATTCTGGAAGTTGCCATCTGTAAATTCTTTTGCCATAATATTTTCCTTTTTTTATTTTCTTTGGAAGGGGAACAAAAATACAACCAAAATCTTTACTGCGAAGTTATGACACAATTATGTGACTAACTTGTCATAAAAACCAGATGACCTCCATCAATCCTGTTAAATAGCCAGTCGTTAAGCTGTTTTAACAAGGATAGAAACTTTACTAGTGTGTCAATACTTGCACATCTAATTCGGGATTACCATCCAAAAAATCTACCATTTCGTCATTCATTTCAAAGCCATTGTCCATTGTGACTAAACTTATTTTTAGATTCTCTTTGGGTTCCGAAAGGTTAAGTTTTAAAGTAGATCTACCGGGGAATTTTTTTACATTTTCTTCAAAAAAACTGATCAGTGGTGTAGAAATATGTTTTGGATGAACATCAATTGTCAACTGTTTTGTAAGACTCCGCTTAATGGTTTCCACCATTGTAATGCCATTGATTTTGAATTCATATTCAGGTGTATTGAATCGCTGTTTGAAAAAACCTGTAATAAAAAGTGATGAACCTTGTTGTAAAAAAGGAGTGAACTTCGCATAATCATCTCCCCACAACACAAGCTCGGTTTTGCCCGAATAATCTTCAATGATAAATGAACCGTATTTATTTCCTTTTCTTGAAATTTTATGATCGGCATTTGTAACAAGCCCCACCAACCTGAACATCCTGTTTGAATTTGGTTGAAGCCCTACCGCTTCCCTGAATTCGTTGAATTCAGAAACGGAAGTAATGCCATAATGCTTTAATTCGAACTTGTAATGATCCAAAGGATGACCGCTTAAAAACATTCCGGTTACTTCTTTTTCATGATCAAGCTGAACGATCAGCGGCCAGGGGTCACATTGTGGAAGGGTGGGAGTCCTTATTTCAACAGCTAATGGCAGATCACCGAACAATGTGTTGGTGGTTGACATATTGTTTTGCTGATAAATCTGGCCAAAACGAATGATCTTTTCGAGACCTGTAGTTTGATCTTCCGGTATTGTATGAAAGAATTGCGCACGATGATGCTCAGGAAAACATTCAAAGGCTCCTGCATAGGCAAGACTTTCCAATGTCTTTTTATTGACCGCCCGTTGGTTAACCCGCTTTATAAAGTCAAAAATATTCTTGAACATGCCGTTCTTTTCCCTCTCCTCAATTATATTTTCAACTGCTGCTTCCCCGCAACCTTTCAATCCGCCGAGACCGAAACGTATCTCACCTTTTTGATTTACGGCGAACCCTTTTTTCGATTCATTGATATCAGGACCAAGCACCTTTATACCCATTCTTTTACATTCTTCCATGAAGAAGGTAATTTTTTCAATCGCTCCTGCATGATTCAAAACAGCAGCCATATAATCTCCGGGATAGTGGCTTTTTAAATATGCAGTTTGATACGCAACGTATGCATAACAAGTGGAGTGCGATTTATTAAAAGCGTATTGTGCAAATGATTCCCAGTCTGTCCATATCTTTTGCAAGGTATATTCTCCAAAACCTTTCTTCTTTGCGTTCTCGATAAACTGGCTCTTCATTTTATCCAGCACTGACTTTTGCTTTTTACCCATTGCCTTACGCAATACGTCTGCATCCCCTTTACTAAAATCAGCCAGCTTTTGCGATAACAACATGACCTGCTCCTGGTAGACAGTGATCCCATATGTTTCTTTTAAGATCTCTTCCATTTCCGGAAGATCATAAGCGATCGCTTCACGCCCGTGTTTGCGTTCGATAAAATTTGGAATGTATGCAAGTGGTCCCGGACGATACAAGGCATTCATCGCAATCAGATCATCAAGCCGGTCTGGTTTTAATTCCCGCAAATATTTTTGCATGCCGGGGCTTTCAAACTGGAAAGTACCGATCGTATCGCCGTGTTGATATAATTTGAAGGTCTTTTCATCATCAAGAGGAATTTTATCAATATCGATTTCCACTCCATGATTTTGCTTTATCAATTCAAGTGTTTCTTTGATAATGGTCAAGGTTTTTAAGCCCAGGAAATCCATCTTGATAACCCCCGCATCTTCGATTACATTCCCTTCAATTTGTGTTACCCAGAGGTCAGAATCTTTTGCAGTGGCAACAGGAATTAATTCAGTGAGATCTTTTGGCGCAATGATGATCCCGGCTGCATGAATACCTGTATTCCGAACAGAGCCTTCCAGAATTTCAGCCTGGTGCAAAACATCACTCTGCATTCCTTTGCTGTTATAGATTTCCCTTAACTTTTTTATTACTTCAATATCATCAGGGCCGACACCATCTTTTTCCATCAATGATTTTTCACCATCCTTCGAGGTAAGGGGCGCATGTAATACTCGTCTTAATTCAATACCGGGCCGGTCTGGAACCATTTTCGCCAGGGCATTTGAATCGGGTAATGGAAGATCCATCACTCTTGCTACATCCTTAATACTCATCTTGGCAGCCATCGTACCATAGGTGATGATTTGTGCAACCTGGTTTTTCCCATATTTCTTAATAACGTAATCAATAACTTTTTGCCTACCGATATCATCAAAATCAGTATCAATATCAGGCATTGATTTACGATCAGGATTTAAAAATCTTTCAAAAAGTAAATTGTATTTGATTGGATCAATATTCGTGATACCAATACAATAGGCCACTACACTTCCTGCGGCGGAGCCGCGGCCGGGTCCAACCAGTACGTCCATTTCTCTGCCCGCCTTAATGAAATCGCTTACAATAAGAAAATAGCCGGCAAAACCCATTGTTTTGATGGTAAATAATTCAAATTCGATCCTCTCCTTTAGTTCATCAGTCAATTCCGAATAGCGGTTCTTTGCGCCTTCGTAAGTAATATGTTTTAGATATTCCCATTGGTTCAATGAATCAGGACTTACTTCTCCTTTATCAAGTTTTTCAGCCTTTGTATGTGTTTTAAATTTATCAGGAATTGGAAAGGCAGGCAATAAAATATCTTTTTTAAGATTTAGTATTGAAACTTTATCAACTATCTCATTTGTATTACCGATCGCTTCAGGAAGATCAGAAAAGTTTTTCGACATCTCTTCTGTCTTTTTGAAATAAAACTGATCGTTGGGAAAAGCAAATCGTTTGTCTTTTACCATAATGTCGTCATCTGAGAATTCTCTTAATGCCGGCGTCGCTAACTTTTCACCCGTATTTATGCAAAGCAAAATATCATGAGCTGTAAAATCAGTTTGATCCACATAATGTGAGTCATTGCTTGCAATGATCTTCACACTGTATTTACGGGCAAATTTTACAAGCACTTCATTTACCACGTCCTGTTCTTTCATTCCATGTCTTTGCAACTCCACGTAGTAGTCGTCACCAAAAAGATCAAGCCACCATTTGAATTCCTTTTCGGCATCCGCTTCTGACTTTCTTAAAATAGCCTGTGGCACTAATGCGCCCAGGCAGCAGGTCGTCGCAATCAATCCTTCATGATATTTTAAGATCAATTCTTTATCAATACGGGGATATTTGCTATACATACCTTCAATAAAGCCAAGTGATGTAAGTTTTACAAGATTCTTATAACCAACTTCGTTTTTAGCAAGCAGTATTTGATGATGCCGCGGGTCTTTGTCATCTTTTGAAAAAGCTTTTCTGAAACGATCCGTTGTGATATAAAACTCGCAGCCAACAATTGGTTTTACTTTTAAACTTCCGTCTTCATTTTTGTGCTTATGTGCTTCAGCAACAAATTCAAAAACGCCAAACATATTCCCGTGATCAGAGATTGCCAGTGCCGGCATATTATCGTCAATGGCTTTCTTGTAAAGCTTTTGAATCGACGCGGCGCCATCTAACAAGGAGAACTGTGTATGTACGTGTAAGTGAGAAAATTTCATTTATCAATCGTTAAATTTAATGATCAACATCAATCATTACCTGCAAATAAATGCTAAAGGCAATTTTTCAATGCGAATTTCGTTGAAATAATGTCAACGGGTTGGGAAAAGATTTTTATTTTTGTCGCGCAATGGTCGGATAATAGCGTATACCCATTCCCATCTTATTTTTTTTATAATTCATGCTGAAACAGTTATCTATTTACTCACTTTTGCTCGTGATGCTGGCAAGTTGTTCCAGTTTGAAAACCGCTTTCACCGGTAACAGGGAACCGGCATCTGCAGCAACCTCATCATCTGTTAAAAAAGAAACAAAATTTTTGGACCAGATCGATGTACCGGTTGAGTCATCCAAATCAAAAAAGCAAGATGATGCTGTTGTTTCTGTTGTAAAAAAAGAATCAGAAGTAACAGGGGAGAGAACCTACAGAAAGGATGAGGAAGAAAATCTATCACAGATCCAGGTGAAATATTCTGTTTTACTTAATACGCCCGCTGAAGAAGTGAGGAATACAAAAATGTTTGAGTTCATCGATGACTGGTATGGTACTCCGTATCGCTTAGGCGGAACTACAAAAAAGGGAGTTGATTGTTCGGCGTTTTCTCAATTTCTTTTCGCTACAGTTTATGGCTTTAGCATTCCGAGAACCGCCAGGGAACAATATAATCTAACCTCCCGCATATCGAGAACAGAATTAAGGGAAGGCGATCTGATCTTCTTTAACACCCGTGGGGGTATTTCACACGTTGGCGTTTATCTTCAGAACAATAAGTTTGTGCATGCTTCTACAAGCGGTGGTGTAATGATCAGTGATATTTTCGATGAGTATTGGGCAAGAAAATTTGTTGGAGTAGGACGATTAAAAAATAAAGAGTCCCTGGCTAGCAGCGCTGGCAAGTAATGCCGATCAGTGTTAATCAACTTTTTTCACGGTTATATAAAAACTCCTGTCAATCTTTAGGCCATTACTCCGTATATCAGCGGTTAACGTTACATCTTTCCATTCTTCACTTGGGTTAAGCCATTCAACTGTGTCTGAAATTTTTACCGGCATATTAAACCCTTTTACACAATTCGTCCATCGATACAACATATTATCGCCGCTGATCTTGTATTCAAGGGCCGGGATCATCGTGGTCCGTAAATACTGATCAAAGATTTTTGATAGATCTTTCCCCGATTGTTTCGACATATAGTTTTCAACTTCCCGTGTCGTTACCACCTTATGATAAAAAGTTGAATTCAATCCTCTCAATATTGTTCTGAATTGTTCATCATCATTAATGACCTGGCGAATCGTGTGCAACATATTACCGCCTTTATAATACATATCACCACTTCCTTCCTGGTTTACTCCATAAGGACCAACGATCGGTTTCTCATTTTGAATGAGCTTTCTTGTACCAATACAGTAATCACTACCTGCTTCTTTGCCATAGTAGTATTCTGTGAACAAGGTTTCGGAATAATTAGTAAATCCTTCGTGCACCCACATGTCAGCAATATCTTTTGTGGTAATATTATTCCCAAACCATTCGTGTCCTACTTCATGCACGATTATAAAATCCCATTTCAACCCCCAGCCAGTTTCAGAAAGATCCCTGCCACGATAACCGTTTTTAAATCCATTGCCATAAGCTACAGCACTCTGATGTTCCATTCCAAGGTGCGGCGATTCTACTAATTTAAAACCATCTTCATAAAAAGGGTAAGGGCCAAACCAATGCTCAAAGGCTTTCAAAGTCATTGAAGCCTGTTTAAATTGCTCTTTTGCTTTTTCCAAATTATAATCAAGTACCCAGTAACTGCAATCCAGGTTACCTTTTTCACCATTATAAGTTTCTTTCCAATTTATATAGTTACCGATATAGGGAATAATGTTATAATTATTGATTGGGTTTTTAACCTCCCAGGTCCATGAAGAAATTTTTTCCGATGATACTTTCTTTTTTAAATGCCCGTTTGCAACGGCAACTAATGAACCAGGAATATGAATTGTGAGACGGGCGCCCATGTCCGGTTCATCACCCTGGTAATCTTTACAGGGATACCAAACGCTCGCACCTAATCCCTGGCAAGCGACACTCATCCATGCTCTTCCTTTTGCATCATTCTTAAAAATCCAACCACCATCCCAGGGCGGACGAAGTGCTTCACGAGGTTTCCCTTCAAAGGTCAATTCAAGTTCTTGCACAGAGTTAATAGCAAATGATTTTGGAAGGGTAAGAAAATAAACATTCTTTTCGCGGGAAAACTGCGCGGGTGTGCCGGAACATATTGCATTTGTTAGCTGCATAGGTTCCTGAAGATCGATTTGCATTAAACTGCCAGCTCCCAGAATTTTAAAAGAGATAACGGACTTGCCTCTTATAGTTTTAGAAGAATAGGAAGGCGAAACAGATATGTCATATTTTATCACATCCCACCAATCTCTTCCCGGCCCATTGCTGCCTCGCAGCGTATCTTGTTTTGTAAACTGCGCATCGCCTGAATTAATAATTAATAATGAAAAATTAAAAATTAATATTGCCTTTAAAATTTTATTCATCAGTCAAGATTTGATCCGATAGCTATCGGATTGTAAATTTAATAGTGAATTGTCAATTGTGAATGATGGATCTCAAAATTATCTGAATGATATATCGTTTAATATTAATAATTCTTACCAGCTTATTGTTTATTGCCTGCACGGATAAAGCAGGCAACAATAAAAAGATCTTTCGCTATAATGAGTCGACCGGCATTGCTTCGCTTGATCCTGCATTTTCAAAAAACCAATCTACTATGTGGCCGGTTCACCAGTTGTTCAATACACTCGTTGAAAACGAGGGTGACACGAAGACCAAAGGCTCACTCGCAAAAAGCTGGGATATATCTGTTGACGGAACAGAATATATTTTCCACCTACGAGATGACGTTTACTTTCACGATAACGATGTATTTGCCGGTGGAAAAGGCAGAAAAATGACTGCCGAAGATATCGTGTATAGTTTTAGAAGGATTATGGATCCAAAAGTCGCGAGCCCGGGCTTTTACATATTTAATAATGTTGTTGACAGCGCAGAAGGTTTTAAAGCCATTGATGATTCCACGTTTAGATTGAAACTAATTAAACCCTATGCGCCGATCCTGCAAATATTGAAGATGACGTACTGTTCTGTGGTTCCTAAAGAAGTGGTAGAAAGACATGGTTCGGATTTTCGCAGCCATCCATGTGGTACTGGCCCGTTTCAATTTGTTGCGTGGGAAGAGGGGCTTGGATTGATCTTTAAGAAGAACGAAAATTACTTTGAAAAAGATTCTGCAGGCAACCGGCTTCCATATCTTGATGGCATAAAAATTACGTTTAATGAAAGTAAGGCGACGGAATTTTTATTGTTTCGTCAAAAACAATTGGATTTTTTGAATGATATTGATGTTTCTTTTAAAGACGAGCTACTTACGCTAAAAGGTGAATTAAGAGATAATTGGAAAGATAAGGTCGTGTTGCAAATTCATCCGTATTTGAATACTGAATATTTTGGATTTTTAGTTGATACCACAAATGAGCTAATAAGAAATTCTCCAACACGCTTAAAAAAGTTAAGGCAGGCAATGAACTATGCTATCGATCGCAGAAAGATGATATTGTATTTACGAAACTCGCTGAGTTCTCCTGCAGAATCTGGTTTTGTACCGGAAGGAATGCCTTCGTTTGACACTTCGGTAAAAGGATATAAGTATGACCCTGCAAAAGCAAAACAGCTATTAAGTGAAGCTGGTTTTACCAGTAATAAAATAGCGCCAATTAAGCTTTATACGATTCCAATTTACGGAGAGATCGGAAGCTACCTGGCTAAACAATTTGAAGAAGCCGGTATTCCTGTCACCGTTGAAGTTGTGTTGCGTTCTTTTTTATTCGAACTTACTTCTAATTCAAGAGCTCCATTTTTCAGAGGTAGCTGGATCGCTGATTATGCTGATGCATTCAATTACCTGTCCTGTTTTTATTCTAAGAACCCCGCACCCCCAAATTATACGCGGTATAACAATCCGGAGTTTGACAACCTGTTTGAAAAAGCCGTTGCAGAGCCCAATGATTCTTTGCGGTTTATTTTATATCGCAAGGCCGACCAGGTTTTAATTAATGATGCGCCGGTAATTCCACTGTGGTATGACAGGGTCATACGGCTAGTGCAACCAAATATTTCAGGTTTTGAGCCAAATAATCTCAATTGGCTGGAGCTCCGGTATACGTTAAAATCCGATTAGTTAAAAAAACGTATTTAATTGCACAAAAAAGAGAATGATTCGAAGAATTACTATTTATAAAATCGTTTCATCGCTTGCATATATAAGCCCTATAGTTTATTTTTATATTCTGCTTTTGAAACGATATCCTGATAAGCCACTTCCATTATCCCATAAACCAGATTTAGTCTGATCCTGATGAAAACGTACTCTGAAAGCTGTATGACTATCTTTTCTTATTGAGTGGTATTTTCTTCTGCTCGCTTTTCCTTGTATGTTCCACCTGGAAATGACAATTCTCAAATTACTGTGTTGAATTTTGTTCTGAGTAATGTTTTACTCGTCGAAATAAATGTGTGAATGGAAAAATTAAAACAAGCATTGAAGTAATAGCTATAACTTATAAGACCCATTAAACCCCTATGTTAACGAAAGATTCAATAGCCCGACATGAAGAACCGCAAAATCCACCTGACTGGAAACCGTTTGATACTTGTATGAAAGCAAAATCCAAGCTCAAAAACCGAACACCCATTATCCATTGAAGCCGTTCCAGGAAAACCATTCACTTATTTCTTAACACAAAATCAACGCTATGATTTGAATGGTACCCAAAAAAGAAGGCGGGATGAATTCCCGCCTTTAATTTTTTAGTGCTTTTTCAATTTGTTTTTGAAAACCTTCTCGAATTTTTCAAGTTTAGGTCTTATAACGATTGAGCAATATGGGTTGGAGTTCTTATTTAACTCATAATACTCCTGGTGATAATTTTCGGCAGTGTAAAATTTGGTAAAGGGTTCAAGTGTTGTTACGATCGGGTTATCAAATGCACCGCTTTTGTCTAATTCTGCCTTATACTTTTCAGCTTTCTTTTTTTGCTCATCATTGTGATAAAATATTGCGCTGCGATATTGTGTGCCTACGTCAGCCCCCTGGCGATTCAATGTTGTTGGATCATGAACCTGCCAGAAGATTTCAAGCAATTCATCAAAACTGATCTTTGAAGTATCGTAAACGATCTGCACACATTCGGCATGACCCGTTTCACCAGTACAAACGTCTTTATAACTTGGATTCACAACATGGCCCCCTGAATAACCGGACGTAACAGAAATAACACCTTCAAGCTGATCAAAAATTGCTTCAGTGCACCAGAAACACCCGGTACCTAGTGTAGCAGTGTCCGCTTTGCCGGTAAAAGCTGTTTCGGTTTTTTGAGATGGTTTTGTTGTATTCATTTTTGAATTTTGATCATTGTTTTGTGCACAGGAAATTAATGCGGCCGTGCCGGTAAAAGCAGCCAGCCAGAATGTCTTCATAAATATCTTTTTATTTTTTCGCTCCATTTTTCATATTCAATGCAATTTACGACGATTTGAAATCCATAGTTTGCAAGTTATCTGACACTGTCACCAGCTTTCTGAGTTTATTAACAATAAGGGCTGAACAGAATCCCCGAAAGTTGATCCGCCGGTGGCGAACACAACCGACGTTTAATAGAATTACTTTTGTTGGCTTAAAAATTGTTTGCGGTGGATATGAAACTTTTTCCCGAGTCAGCATACATTCAACTGGAGTTTGACAAAGTAAAATCCTTGCTTGGAGCACATTGCAGAAGCGAATATGCAATTGAAAAGACGGGGCAACTGCGAATTCATACTAATATTGAGTTTATCGAAACAGAATTGCGGCAGAGTCATGAGTACAAACAACTTTTGCAAAACAACATTTACTTTCCAAACGACCCGGTTTTTAATTTGTTAAAGGAACTGAAACTATTATCAATTCCCGGAGCTGTGTTATCAGGTGCTGAAATGATCGAAATTAGAAAGCTGGCTGAATTGATGAAAAATATTTTTCGCTGGTTTGATGCGGAGAAACGAAACGTGTATAATGGCCTGGCTAAAATTGTTGAGGGCAGCTATTATGAAAAAGTAATTGCCGAAATGATTGATGATGTGCTCGACGAAAGCGGCCATGTCAAAGATAATGCTTCGGATGAATTGCGAAGCATTCGAATGAATTTGTATCGCAAGAGAAATGAACTGCGTAAAATGTTTGACAGGATCATTTCCAAATTGAATAAGCAGGGCTATCTCGCCGATATTGAAGAGAGTTTTTTAAATGGCAGGAGAGTGCTGGCGGTTTACGCAGAACAAAAAAGAACTGTGAAAGGGATTTTGCATGGTGAAAGTGAAAGTCGCCGTACTTCTTTTATTGAACCGGAAGAGACCATTGAGCTTAACAATGATATTTATTCTTTGGAAAGTGATGAGAAAAGAGAGGTGTATCGTTTGCTGCGTGAATTGACTACAAAGCTTTCTGTGTATACTTCATTGCTGTCGCATTATCACGCCATTGCAGGCGAATATGATTTTATCCGGGCAAAAGCTAAACTTGCTGTTGACATCAATGCTGAATTCCCGATCGTCGAAGATAAAGCTGTAGTTCATTTGGAAAAAGCATTTCATCCGTTGCTGTATTTGTATAATAAAAAAGCAAACAAACCAACAACACCCGTTTCGCTATCACTGGATGAGAGCAATCGGATACTTGTTATAAGCGGACCGAATGCAGGTGGAAAAACTGTTACGTTAAAAACTGTGGGGCTTTTACAAATGATGGTGCAAAGTGGCTTGCTGGTGCCAGTCGATTCCTCTTCCAGCTTTGGTGTCTTCAAACAACTGCTGATCCACATTGGCGATACGCAAAGCCTGGAATTTGAATTAAGTACCTACAGCAGCCATTTGAAAAACATGAAACACTTTATAGAAGTTGCAGGCGGCAAAACACTTTTTTTTATCGATGAGTTGGGTAGCGGAAGTGATCCCAATCTTGGGGGGGCATTTGCGGAAGTGATTTTGGAAGAAATGGTCAGCAAACATGCCTATGGGATTGTTACCACCCATTACCTGAATCTAAAAGTAATGGCAAGCAAAACACCAGGCATCGTTAACGGCGCAATGGCTTTTGACGAAAAAAACCTGACGCCGCTTTATAAACTCAATATTGGCAAGCCGGGTAGTTCTTACACATTTGCCATTGCGGAAAGGATTGGATTGGATAAACAACTTATCAGTCGTGCAAGGAATTTGGTGGACGAAGAACATTTTCGTTTGGATAAATTATTAAACAGAACAGAGCAGGATCTCCATAACCTTGAAAAGAAGGAAAAAGAACTTCATCAATTACTACAGGAGAATGAAAAATTGAAGAAGGAAATGAAGCAGGCGATGGAAAAGGAAAAACATAACCAGCAAATCGAACTATTAAGACATCAAAACCAGGTGACGGAAGAAAAATTAGCTTATCTGAAAGAAACGGAAAGAAAGCTAAAACAAATGGTAATTGACTGGCGAAAAGAAGAAGATAAAAGCAAAGTGATCAAAAATATCAGTTCGCTTTTATTCAATAAAAATGAAAAGAAAGTTTCGGGTAAAATGCAAAAACAGGTTGAATCAAAGTTTATTGAATTAACTGGTGAAATCAAGGTTGGTGAGCAGGTCAAAATCAAAAAGAATCACCAGGTAGGGGAGGTAATGGAATTGAGAGGGAAAAAGGCGGTTGTGAAAATTGGCTTGCTTCCTATGCATGTTGATATAAAAGACCTTGTCCGGGTGAAAGCCAAAGAAGAAAATACCAATAAATAAAAACACCCCGCTTAATTACTGGGCGGGGCGCTTAGCTTGTGTTTGTAGTTGTCCACAAATTTAAAGAGACAGTATAAAAATAGTTGGTATTCTTTTAATTCTTTTCAATTATAGTCCAGGGTTTAAACCCGTGTGTTTAGTTAGTATTCCTGTATTTTATAGTCCACGGTTTAAACCCATGTGTTTAGTTGGTATTCTCGTATTTTATAGCCCACGGTTTAAACCCGTGTGTTTAGTTGGTATTCTCGTATTTTATAGCCCACGGTTTAAACCGTGGGCTATAAAATAAACCTATAAATTTAAAGACCTGAATGAATATAATTCTCCAGGTGACTGATAGTTTCTTTTTGTTGCAAAATAGTTTCTTTTACAACATCGCTCATGCTGACAATTCCGGATAATCGATTGCCTTCAAAAACCGGCAGGTAACGAATATTTTTGTCAGACATAAGTTGCATACAAAGCTCAACACTG
>JAICGN010000037.1 GCA_025923075.1 Chitinophagaceae bacterium | reverse complement strand
AGAAATTTATTTTTTATCCGAAACGGCATTCACTAAACGCCTGATCGCTTCTGTTACCTGTAACGATGGATTACCTCCTATAATATTCCAGCCGGTGAACACAGCAACAATATCATACTCAGGAATAATAATTGGCCACTGGCCACCAAAGCCTGATCCGGCCCATACATAGTTCCGATTATCATTACCATATTCATAAAGCCACCATTTATATCCGTACTTCACTGCCCGTCCAACGGTGATCGCCGGAGTTACCGATGCCTTTACCCATTCGGCAGTGACAAGCTGTTTGCCATTCCAGTTCCCGTCTTTTAAATACAGGTAATAAATTTTTGCAAGATCTGTTGCTGCCAAATACAATCCACCTTCTGTATCAGCAAGACCTGTTGGGATACGCTTCCAGTAATACTGACTAATGCCAAGGGGAGAAAAAAGATATAATGAGGCATACTCTTCAATGTCTTTTCCAGTTGCTTTTCTGAAAATATAAGACAGCAGTTGCGACGCTCCGCTATTATAATTGAAAGATTGTCCCGGCTCAACAGCCATTGGTTTATCGATCACAAATTTTATCCAGTCAAAACTGGCTTCCATTTGGGTACAATCATTTCGTGGATCGCTGTAGCTCAGATTTTCATTCCAGTCAAACCCGGCTGTCATTGTAAGTAAATGACGAATCGTTAATTTCCTTTTACGATCGTCAATGTTTTTTACCTGTGTTGTATCAAAAAAACGAAGTACGGTTGTTGACAGATCGGGAAATTCTTTGCGCGCCGTAGCTACGCCGAGGAGAACCGACGTAACCGTTTTTGTCACCGACTGCAAACTGTGTAATTCACCGCGACGATAAAACGGATGCCACCAGGAATTATAATAATTATATTGCCCACCAGGATCCAGTTGATTTAATCCACTCCTTTTGATAGCATCATCGCCATATATCTTATCATAATCATGGGCATAGTTTTTCTGGTAAACCAGCTTTCCATGTCTTATGATGAGCATTCCATCCACATATCCATACTTCCCGCTCGAAATTGCGTCATCAAATGCCCTCAACGAATCAGTATTCATTGATTGAGAATGAGGTGTTGCTACCGGCCATTCCTTTAAAGGCCAAACTTGAGCGTTTAAGTTGAATTGGGTTAAAAGAAAAAATAATAAAGCAATCAGATTTTTAAAAGTTCTCATGCATCCATTTTGCTAAAGATCTCTTTTTTTTGAAAGTGACTATTTCTTCGCCAGGCTGTTCTTAAATTTAGTGAACCTGGAAACAGACCTTGTTGTATCCTTGTCAAAAGGAAAATAGTCCAGCACATCATACTTCCAGATATTGGTTGGAAAGATCACAACAAGGTTTGTAGTTTTCTTGCCAATATTCTTAAAGGCATGCGGAACGCCGGCAGGAATATTTACGATGTATGGTGCTTTTATTGTAAACATCGTATCGCCTAACGCATATAAAATATCGCCTTCCAGCAAAACATGTGATTCCTCCCCTTCATGAGAATGCATAGGTGGAGCGCCCCCTGGAAAAGTTTCTGTAATTCCAATCGTGAGATTCTTATAACCATGTCGCTGTCCCTCCATCACATGCACATATTCCCCGGGGCCGGGATTGATCACTGGTAATTTATCTACGGTTACAGCATACTCTGTAAAATATTTCATTGCAGGTGAGCTGAAGGGACCAGGTACCGTTCGTCTTTCCAATACTTTTAACTGGTGATGCTGTGCATTTAATTGAGCAATTACCGAATCGGGCACTTGCTTATTCTCTGCTACAAGGTTGGCAATTGAGAATGTTTCTTTTGTTTGGTCGCTTGTAGCAGCGGTCTCGGTTTCAGATTTAGTATCAGAACAAGAATTCAAAAGTAACGACAATCCCATTATCAGAATTGCTATTAATGGCTTTTTCATTGTCAGTGGTTTGGTTTAAAATAAATTATTTGCAGTTCGGTAAACTGAATTTATGAATAATTCTTAAAATGTACATCGAGTCGTCTGATCCCCGTGTGGTCACAAGCCAAATTTGGAGACCAAATCTATGGGGAAATAATTCCCCGTCAAAAATATCACTGAGGCAGGCAATTTGCTAAGGAATTCATTCTATACTCTGAGCAATTATCAACGAACATTGATCGTAAAACCAAAGACAACGTTATGTCAAACACAGCTACATTAAAACGCGAAGTGGCAAAGAAAGTACTGGTTGTTGAAGACGAGGGTGAAATGGGTTTATTGCTGAATATTATTTTAAACGAAAGAAATTTCGAATTCAGTTATGTAAATAACCTATTGTCGGCTGACGAATATCTCCAGAAAGAACAGCCTTCAATCGTTATCCTGGACAACAAGCTTCCCGACGGTTTCGGAGTTGATTTTATCAGTTATATCAAGAAAAAATATCCTTCCATTAAGATCATTATGCTATCTGGTTTTGCTTCGGCACGGGATGTGGCGTTGGAAAACGGGGCGGATATTTTTATGGAGAAACCTTTTTCTAAAGACGACCTTTATAGTTCGGTAGATAAGCTTTTACGTGGAAAATAAAGCGTAAGGGTTTGTCATCACATTCAATTGTAACTAACTTTCAAAAAAACTATCAACGTGAAATCAGATTTTTTACTCCCGAAACTTCTATCATATTTCGGAATTATGCTTTCGGTCGTAATTGTTGCCTGTAACGATAATACGGAAACCGAAACCACAGATTCATCAACATTGACCAGCGAAACCACATCCACTGCACCGACAGCGACGGACGCGCCGGTAGCTACCGATAACGTGGCTATGGTAGCCCATGCAGAAGCAAAATTGTCCGGCACGTATGCTGACACTACTGTGGATGGTACCGTAAGGTTTGATTCGGATTCGGCCGGCAGAGTAAGAATGACCCTGGATATCACTATACCGAAAAAAGCAGGAAAATCTGTGGCAGTGCATATCCATGAACATGGCAATTGTGGCGATACAGCCATGCTTGCCCATGGTCACTGGAATCCAACAAATGCGCAGCATGGCAAATGGGGATCGGGAAGCTTTCACTCAGGTGATATCGGGAATGTAAAGTTGAATGCACAGGGAAAAGGGACTATGACCTTAACAACAGACCTCTGGACATTAGGCGGCAAACCTGATAAAAATATTTTAGGTAAGTCAATGATAGTTCATGGAGGCGCCGATGATTATAAAAGCCAGCCTGCGGGGAATTCGGGCACCAGGATTGGGTGTGGGATGATACAGTAAGTTATTGAACAGCCAAATTACAGGAAGTTGGTCTTAGCTAGCTAAGACCTTTTTTTATTTACAGAGGATCTACAGCACAGCAATGCAACTGAGGGATAGAACGGTTTATGTATCTTGAAAGCTCGTTTAATCAAGCATGGAAATAATATCCTCCTGGTCAGCTATTGATTTAGTATTAGTATTTGCCGGTGCATTTATCCTTGGGCTTGCCAAAGCAGGACTTCGCGGTATTGACATGCTCAATGTAACATTGATGGCATTGGTCTTCGGTGGTAAAGCATCCACTGGTATTGTGTTGCCGTTATTATGTGTCGCTGATATTGCTGCAGTACTCTATTACCACCGGCATGCGCAATGGAAGCATTTTTGGGAACTGGCACCCTGGATGGCAGCTGGTATTTTGATCGGTGTATTTGCAGGTAAGGAGATGAATGAAACAGTTTTCAGAAAAATAATGGCGGTAATTATCGTTCTTACCGTGATCATCATGGTGGTTATGGAATTTATCAAATCAGAAAACGTTCCCACTCATCCTCTGTTTGCCGCAGGCACGGGTATGATGGCAGGCACCACCACGATGCTGGGAAATCTAGCCGGCGCTTTTTCCAATCTTTATTTCCTGGCAATGCGACTACCTAAAAATCATTTCATCGGTACAACAGCCTGGTTATTTTTAGTGATCAATTTATTCAAACTTCCTTTTCAGGTAGTTTACTGGAAAAATATTACGCTCTCAAGTTTGCAAACCGACTTGTGGCTCCTTCCGGCACTGGCGCTGGGCTTTTGGATAGGTTTAAAAATAATAAAACAAATCAAAGATGATCATTATAGAAAAGTGGTGATAGTACTTACGTTGATTGGAGCAGTGGCAATCTTTTTGAAAAAATAAGTAAGCTGTGCTTGCTTTGTTACAAAGTTATGAATGCGTCATTGAAGACGACGAACCTATCATTTTTATTCTTTATCACGTTAGGTTGACAACATGGCACACTATTTTCCTTTGAAATTTGGTAGATGAATAATTATCAATGTTAATAAGGAGGTTATATGAATCAGAAAAATAAAAATGATGAAAGCAAAACCCGCAACA
Source organism: Chitinophagaceae bacterium (assembly GCA_025923075.1). Classification (GTDB taxonomy): domain Bacteria; phylum Bacteroidota; class Bacteroidia; order Chitinophagales; family Chitinophagaceae; genus VBAS01. The sequence goes on along the minus strand of JAICGN010000037.1, from coordinate 30,327 downwards.
AGGGTAAAGCACCGGACAAAAGCAAAAAGCAGTCATCAAAACACGACGAAGATTTTAATACAGGCAGTCATTCACCATCATCCTTACGCAAAGTGGGTCCGGGTTATGATGATACAGGTATGGGCAATGGTTCAAAAGCACCAGGTTCTGTTAAAAATGTTCCTCGTTCACAGAAAAAGGTGAAAGGCAACATCCAAAAACTACGAAAGATTATAAGCAATTCGGGAAAATCCCGTTGACAGCTCGGCAATCAGTTAAAGCAGGCGCATTTGCCCAATGTGATACGCCATATGACCAGTACGGGTAATTACCGCGTTCAGTTTATTGCGGTGTGGTTCTCTTACGAAATCTTCGGGTGATACGGCGGTATGTCTGCTAAGCCATTCACTGACATCAGCAGCCTGAAATTGATGGTTGAGTTTTTTATTCACCGTTTCCAATCTGCGTTTTAATTCGGCGACAGGAGGATGAGCCAACCCTGACTTATCCGGATTTTTGAGGAACACCTCTTCCATGTCTGGAAATAAACGATCACCAAAACCGAGTAAGGGCAATAAACCATCACTCACCGCAATTAAATGTCCAAGCAAATAAACACCTGTGTTTTTCCCTGGCACAGTTTCTTTTGCCAATTGCTCATCCGTTAATGAACTGATCAGTTTATTGAGATGATTATTTTGTGCATCCCATGCCATTAATGTCATCTTCACTAACAATTTCAATTGTGTTACTATTGTCTCCATTTGATTTTCTCTATTATTAATTCTTAGTTATTACTTACTAATTTTTTCCTCAACGCCTCTCTTACTTTTGGAGCAATCTTGGTTCCATAGATCTCTATCGATCTCATAAGCAAGTTATGCGGGGGTCCGCCCACATCCATATGGGCTGAAAAACGGGTAAGACCAAACAGTTCCTCCATTTTTAGAATTTTATCAATGGCATGATTGGCGTCACCGATAATTAAATGCCCATTGCTGTTTCGGCCGGTTACATATTGCTGCTCCTGGTAAGGAGGCCACCCCCGGGAACGACCTACCCTATCCATTTGCGCTGAATAGATGGGATAATATTCATCCGCAATCTCTTTACTATCATCACCAAAAAATGAATGCATATGCACACCTACCTGGAACTTTTTCATATCATGGGTAAAATGATTGTACACATTCTTATAATATTCAAACAAGGGTTTAAATTGCTCAGGGTTGCCACCAATAATAGCAAATATCACAGGCAATCCATGTTTTCCCGCCCGCAACACTGATGCAGGCGTGCCACCAACTGCGATCCAAATATTGAGATGATCATTAACTGCACGTGGTAACACGTGCTGGTTGTTTAATGCAGGCCTGAATTTACCTTTCCAGGTTATACGTTCCGAGCGGTTTATTTTCAGCAACAGATCCAATTTTTCTTCAAACAGCTCATCATAATCATCAAGATTGTAACCAAACAAAGGAAATGATTCAATAAAGCTGCCACGACCCGCCATTAACTCCGCCCTCCCATTTGAAAGCAGGTCGATCGTTGCAAAACTTTGATAGAGTTTCACGGGGTCCGAAGAACTTAAAACAGAAACAGCACTGCCCAGTTTAATGTTCTTTGTAACAGTAGCTGCGGCAGCTATCACTATTTCGGGTGTTGATACCGCGTAGTCAGGACGATGATGTTCACCGATGCCATAAAAATCAAGGCCTACTTCATCCATCAGTTTTATTTCTTCTATCAGTTCCTTCAATCGTTGACCTGCTGGTTGTATCTCTCCTTTTTTATTAATGTGCAGATCGCCAAACATACCTATTCCTAATTCCATGCTATTTATTTTGTCAGCGAAGTTACGTTGCAGGTTTTTCTGTAGATGGATTAGATGTTTGCAGGAAATTTTTTTTTATGACCGCTGAGTGACCGAAAAAAATTTGGCGTTCTGAAAGAAGGTCGTACTTTAGGCTTCCACTTCAGCCGAAATCTCCAATTCAACCAATCATTCTTTCTTTGTTCCGCATTTTCGTTTAAGGTAAAATGCAGCATTAAAAATTTTTGCAACATTTAAATCAGAGGATCGTCTGATTCACTATAAAAACTAGACAATGAAGGAAACTAAAATCATGCTGCTGGTTGTCACATTGATCTGCAGTATCGCTTCATGTGCACAAACAACTGCATTTAGTAAACAACAATTAGCCCGGGACGTGGACAGTTTCACCAAAAAAATATTTGAAAGCATACCAGCTATACCCAGCCTGGTGATCTCAATCGTTGATGAGAACGGCCCATTTTTTATCAAAGGATATGGTTGGGCGGACAAAGAAGCCGGTATAAAAGCCGACGAAAACACTTTGTATTATATCGCCTCCTGTACCAAATCATTTATGGGGCTTACGGCCGCATTGCTCGATCATGAAAAAAAGATATTCCTGGACAGATCATTTAAAAAATATCTTACAGCCATTCATTTTAAAAATGAAATAGGAAACAATGTTACCAACCGCAATTTACTTACGCATACGAGCGGACTTGAAAACAATCCCCTTGTCTTTCGCATGGCATATAGCGGCGTTATCGAAAAAAAAGAAATACTGAATTTATTAAGTGATGCTACTGTCGCTAAAAAACAATTAGGCGTTTTTGATTATGATAATCTAGGCTATAATATCTATGGTTTGGAATTGCAGGAACATTTGCATGTTAAATGGCAGGACCTGTTGCAGGAAAAAATATTCACTCCTCTTGGCATGAAGCACACGACTGCTTATATATCGCATGCAGAAAAGAATAAATGGAAAATGGCCGCGCCTTACGATGCCGATGGAGTAAATGGCTTGACAAAAATTTATCTTACGAAGAAAGATAATACCATGCAATCGGCCGGTGGTCTTGTCACCTCGGCAACTGATCTTTCTAAATGGTTACAGGCGCAGATCAATTTTGGGAAAATAAATAATAAACAGGTTTTCCCAGCCGAAGTCGTCAAGGCTGCTCAAACAGGTTTCGCTACTTATGACAAACAATCCTATCCATTTACTGCTGGCGGTAAATATGGTCTTGGATGGAATGTAAGCAAATATCAAAATCAAAATATCATTTATCATTTTGGAGGGTACCCCGGATTCAAAGCACATACTTCATTCATGCCTGACAAAAGGATCGGGCTGGTCATCTTGAGTAATGAAGCAGGAGTAGGCGCTGCGGCTGGCGACATACTGGCAGCATATATATATGATAGGGTTACAGGTGTTGCAGGTGCGGAAGAACAATTCTTGAAAATGCTGCCTGAACTTGAAAACCGCTATGCAAAAAATATGGAATCAGTACAAAAATCATTTGCAGAGAGAGCAAAGCGGACCTCGCAATTAACCTTACCATTGGATTCATATGTCGGCAAATATCATAATGATTGGTTTGGTGATATCAGCGTGGGAATCGAGAATAATGCGTTGGCTATAGGCTTGGGTAACCTGCATGCAATTTCCACTCCTTTCACGCAAAAAGAATCGATCCGTGTTGAGCTTATTCCTGGCTCAGGAAAGGTGGTTTTTTTTAAACCCGATGATTTAAGCCAGGTTAACATGCTAACATACGATGGTAACGAGTTCAAAAGAGTAAAATGAATTTCGAAAGAGAAGCCACCCATTCCGAAGGACTTTTCAGTCCCTCGGACCTCTGGGGGACAGCTTATTTTTAAGACTCAAAAAGGAGCCTGGTTAAAAAATATACCGCAATCCTAACTGAATCTGCCAGCGGGACTGCAGATCCGGACTTTCAGTGAAGGTTTTCGTTAATGAAGGATCGAATTGATAAGTCGGCGCATTACTGTTGTATGTGACTGATAATGGCTGATAGAAACCAGAAGTGGTAGCATATTCGACTACACCCCATTTGCTGTTAATAAGATTACCAAGGTTCATAATATCCACGCTAAACTGGAATGTTTGTTTCTTCTTGTTGCCCACTATAAGATCCTGGAGAATACGCAGGTCTAGTTGCGTGTTCCAGGGTGTCTCGCCTCCATACTTTTCAGTATACTGTCCTCTTAATCCACTCAGGTATTCGTCTTGCGCTATGAATTGTTTGAATGCGGTCCGCTGGGCTGCGGCATTCTGTGTAACTCCATTTATATCTATTAACGGAGTAAAAGTCATCAGGTCAATTTCTCCGTCAACGGGTACATACAATAGATCATTGGAACTCGTCCCATCATTATTTATATCACCCCCATATACATAAGCAAACCGATTGCCCGATGTCCATGAACCAAAAAGAGAAACAGTAGTAGCCCATATTTCTCCATATTCCCATTTTTTTGATGCAGCCGCAATAAAACGATGCTTATTTCCATATAGTGAATTTGAATTAATGGCCTTGTTAGCATTATTAAGAATCGGGTTGCGGTCAAAAGCATCACTGGAAATCTCTGCAGAAATTGAACTGGCATCTTTCGCTATAAGGTAATTATATCCAAACATTGCATACAGGCCTTTTGTAAAATTTTGCTGCGCCTGGAAAGTAATATTGAATTGGTGACCCTCTTTTGTATTTGTGAAAACATAAGTGTTATTAGCTCCCTGGTTAGCAGCCAGGTAAACATTGCGTTTATCACCGGTACCTGAATTCAGTACACCTGTAGGTGTTCCCAATTTGTAATTACGAACCATCATCGCATTAACATCTTTGGTAAAAGCGACATCGAAAGTGAAAATCGTACCATAAGGAATTTTGAAATCGGTTCCTACATTAGAACGCCATACTTGCGGCCATTTAAAATCCCTGTCGGTTGCATTATAAAAGGAACTGAATGGATTACCAATATGGTTGCCTATCCACACAAAGGGAAAGCGACCAGTGAAAAGTCCCGTACCACCACGCACCTGTAAGGTCTTATCACCTTTTACATCCCAGTTAAAGCCAAATCTTGGCGAGAATAATGGAGAAGTTTTAGGAAGTTGAGTATTGTCCAGGTCTTTTCCTTTCCCATTGCTTATTGGGTTGCCATCCTCGTCAAACAGGATAAGGGGATCGGAATTCTGAATCGTAGGAGAGCCCGAAGTAAATGAACCTAAGTACGTACCGGCATTTGGTGCAAATACATCTTCCTGGATGTTTGGAGTTGTAAAGGACATATTATCATACATTGGTTTGTCCATGCGGAGACCAAAAGTCATTTTTAATTTAGAATTAGCATACCATTCATCCTGGACATAAGCTGACAATTGCCCTACCGTCATTTTTACAAGCGCCCATTTATCGGCAGCGGCCCTGTTTGTAGCATAGGTTGCAAACTGATCCAGGGTAAAGACCCCAAACCAAAGTGGGGCGCCTGAAGGTACATTTGCCTTAAAATCTGCAATGTCTACATCTCCCAAAAACATATTAAAACCATATCCTGTTAAATTAAAAGAGTTCTCAAACTTGAACGATTCATAAGAACCGCCAAACGTTATAGAATGATTTTTTTTGTAAAGAGTAAAATCATTTGTTACCTGTATGGCATCCTGGTTTAAGGTATTATTTATAGAAAAAGGTTCATGCCCGGCTACAATATAACGGGATCCATACTTGGAAATATTTACGACAGGAAAAGGAGTTGAGAAAGGGTTACGGTTGTCGCGGAAAAGAGTATAAACCATTCTTAGTTTATTGGCGGAATTGCCTTTAAAATTCGATTTCAACTCTGTGCTAAATGAATTCAGCTTATTTTCTATTTGATAACCTGAACTCTGAAACTGAAGTGTGGTATAATCAGGACCGCGGCGTCCAATAGCGCTGGGGTGAGCAGGCTTATCTTTTTTTGCATCCAGTCCGTTGTAAGTAAAGGATAGCTTATGAACATCATTTATATTCCAGTCTAATTTCGCCAGCCATTTATAATTTGTTTGCTCGTGGGTAAATCCCTGGTAAGGCCCGGTGTTATAGCCGAATCGCGCTTTCAAAATATTACTTACATCTATCATATCCTGTTCCAACACCCTTGCCGTATTAGACTCGTTGGCATTGGATGCATTTCGCGGAACGTAGCTGGTGGCTTCATCTTTACGTTGTTCCGTTTCAAAACTGAGGAAGTAAAACAATTTATTTTTTTTGAATGCCCCGCCAAATGCAGATCCTCCCTGGAATTGGCTCAGATCAGGAACTACTAATTTAGTGTTTGCAACTTTTTTTCCCGTTAATGCCTCTGTTCTGTAAAACGAATACACTGTGCCGGTAAAATTATTACTGCCGGATTTGGTAACACTATTCACCCCTGCACCGGTAAAGCCCGCCTGCGTTACATCATAGGGAGCAAGATTAACCTGGATCTGGTCAATTGCATCGAGAGAAATCGGTTGAGCATTGGTTTGTCCGCCGGGAGTCGGTGCATCAAGACCAAACGGATTATTAAAAACTGCACCATCCAGTGAGTAGTTATTGTATTGACCATTGCGGCCGGCAAATGACATTCCATTATAGGTGGGCGATGCCGAAGGAGTCAGCCGGAGATAATCATCGGCAGAACGGTTAATGGTGGGTAACGCCTTGATAAGACGGTTGCTGATATTTGTTGAGGCACCACTTCTTTTATTGTCAAATATTCTTGAGGTGGCTGTTACCGTTACATTGCCAAGTTCAGTTGTTTTTTCCTGGAGAGAAAAATCAACGGTATTATTTAAACCTAACTCTAAGAAAATACTTTCTGAAACTGCTTCCTTATAGCTCACGTGATTGACGGTAATGCGGTAAGGCCCCCCTACCCTTAAGTTTGGAACCGTATATCTTCCATCCGATTTCGTGATCAATGTTTGTTTAATACCGGCATCCGGGTATTCAACAATAACTGTTGCGGAAGCGAGACCATCTCCCTTTGGATCTTTTACTATGCCGCTGAGCGTCGCTGTGGTTACCTGTGCTTTAGTTAGAAAAAAAGAAAATGTGAATAGACATATCAATGCACATTTGAATGCAAATGATTGATTCTTCATAAACAGTTTTTTAAATTATTAATAGTGAAATATGGAAAGGTGACTTGGTTGCCGCAAAAGTATTGAACCGTTTTTATACTTGTAAATTAATTTTACCTGCTTCATCATGTAGCTTCGGATAGTGACCCTTGATTATCCTGCTCGTATTTATTTCGGTGCTCGGTAAATTGATCTACCAGTGCAGATGTTTTTGCTAATGCATCATCTGCTTCTTCATGTAGTTCGGGCAAGCCATCATTTAATAATTCAACGCCAAGATTAATATTATCAGCTTCAAGCTGTGCAATTTTTTTTAATACTGATGTCAGGCTGTTCTTCAAATCATCCAACTCACGAATAACTTTGTCCATCAAGGCTAATTGCTGGCGGGGTTCCATAAAAATTTTTATTTAAGGTCACAAAGAACGGGCCAGCGAGAAGAAAGGAGCAAACTTTCTAGCTGAATGAACCACGTAAGAGTGCCTGATAATGATATTTTTTTCACCTCCGATTACTTTGCGAAATTATGAAGGGACTGAATGTTTGTCTTTCTTTATTCCAAAGAAATAAACCCAGGCAATAAATAAGATCTGTAGCGGTACTCTGAACCATAAATAATTCAACCCGCTGCCATCGAAACTTGCTGTTCTTATATTGACATGATGAATGGCGGCATGAATGTTTGCCGGTAGTATGGCAATAAAAAAAATGATCAGTAACCAGGCTGTCATTTCCCTGAACCGGGGAATAAGAAGCCCTGCCGCTGCTGCTATTTCAATCACTCCTGTGAGATAAATCACTTCTTTTTTGAATGGTATAAAACCAGGCAACATCAAAGCCATACCCTCAGGGAATAAAAAATGACTGATGCCGGTAAAGATCAGCATCACACTCATTGCGACGCAACCGGCAAATGAATATAGCCACGCTTTTCGAATAATTTTTGCGCTTACGAGGGTCATGATAAAAACAACGATAAGAATAATCAGCGGTTCCATAAATTTATTTTATGAATGAATGAACAATATCGAAACCATTTTCGATCTCAATAAAAATTCGCTCATAGCAGAGATACCTCGCCACTGCTGACGACTTCGTTTATTCGGATCAGACCGACAAATAGCCATCTCACCCAGTTTCATCTTTATAAAGGTAACTTATTGCGGATCGCAAATACTACGTAAAGAGCTTGCTGCAGCCGCTTCGCTCTTTACCACATTTGTGCTGGTTCTTTCTTTGGTGCAAATTCTTCGGAAACCTCTCTGAAACTAATATTGAAAACAAAAATTCTGATTAAAAATTACTTGTTAAGCTCTGTGGGGAATAATTTCCAAATGCGAAACAATTGAGGCAGGCAATTTGCGGTATAGCACTCCAGACACTCTTAAATTTGCAAAAAATAATCATCACCAAAAAAAGATGCAATGACAAGCACAACTAAACTGAAACGCAATGTGGCAAAGAAAGTCCTGGTGGTTGAAGATGAAGGCGAAATGGGTTTAGTATTGGACATGATTCTCAATGAAAGGAAATTCAAATTGGATTACGTAAATAATCTTTTGTCTGCTGATGAATATCTCCAGAAACAAAAACCTTCTATCATCATATTGGACAATAAACTTCCGGATGGATTCGGAGTTGATTTTATCAGTTACGTTAAAAAAAAGTATCCTTCTATTAAGATCATTATGATCTCCGGTTTGCCTACTGCCCGGGATGTCGCTTTGGAAAACGGGGCAGATAGGTTTTTTGACAAGCCTTTTGCTTTAGATGAATTCCAAAAGGCGATTGATCAACTTCTAGCTTGAAGTGAAAGAACCCGGAGCGACGGAAATCATTCTATAATGACAGAATTTTTTTGAGGTCCGATTCACTTACTGTCAGGAGCTTTAATGGTGGTAAACGCCGTGTAAGTTCCTTCCAGTTTTTATCAGCAGCAAAAACTTTCCTGAATATCGGAATTGCTTTTGCCAGTTCTTTATTATTTGCCAATGTTACAGCCGTCCAATACTGCATCTCCAGGTTTGCCGGAAACATTTTCATAGCAGCATTGTATTCATTCATTGCTGTTATCATATCGCTTTTCTCTACAGCCAGGTCGCCTTTATTCATATGCTCATAGGCCACGTGGATTTTATACAGCCTGTTGATCTCTTTAATTGGATCCTTACTGTCATCTACACGCAGATCAACTGTTCTTTCCTCCCATGGTCTGTCATTCGATTTTGCGGGAACAATTATTATCGCGGCGGATTGTTTTCCGCGAATGTCACCACCTACACCCTGGGCAGCATCCAATGAAAGCAGCATTCTCTCGGCTAATGGCTTTCCCCCACTTTTTCTAAAAGCTGTTGCCATTGCATTTGGTACCTGGTTGCCGAGCATCATATTCGCCTGCACAGAAAACTGGTCGCCTTTAATATGAGAAGCAAATTGAATACAACTCTTACCTGTATGCACCGCCACATTGCCCTTATTATCCACAATCGCCAACTGCCTCACGTCTCTTCCTTCATCGTCTTTCAACAAGGAATCGACTGCCTGTTGCGCCGTCAAACCAATTTTCAACAATGACAGTCCACGAAGACCGAATGATTTATTTACAAAGGATTGTGTAGCTACTGCACCGACACCTGCTTCGGCCCAGCTGACTGCAGTTCCAACAGAGAACCAATGGCTCTGAACCGCCACGCCCATTTCCCCTGTAACAGAATCACGGGCGACAATCGAAAAAGTATGCGCAAGCGGATCGGCAGATCTGTAAACCTGTGCTTGGGAACTATTATAAATAACGAAGGCAATTATTGCGAACAGCAATTTTGTTGTCATACAAACAATTTGCTTAAAGATAGATTGAAGGAGGAACGACGACAAAATTTTCACAGTCGTTCGTTTTTATTACTACAAAATGTTTATAACATTTTGAACTGATAGAAACGAAAATTCAACTCCCGCATGGTTTTTGGTCAACAAGATGACCTCAGTTCTTTTGTTGAACCTCATACCAGTATACCTTTAAAAAATTCTTTTTGTGATAAGTGCAATTGAAAAAGCGAAGGAGTCATCTTTCAAGAGAACGAAGAAAAACAGCGAAGTTTTTGTCAATGAAGCTCCGAAACTCTTCTATACTGTGATTATCGATAATTACAGACAAAAAAAAGAGGAAGCAGAAAATAAAACCAAACAAGAGTTTGAAATCGGTTTGCCTCCACAGCCGACAGAATACCTTAAATACCCTGATTATGACTGGTTCTGAAAATAGACTTTTGGGTTATATTTCATTTTTAATGCGGATTATCTAGCTGAACCCATTTTACTATTAAAAATATAGTCCCCCGATTTTGCTTCTTATAAATTTTGATTAATTTCAAACGCAAGAACTTCTAGCTATCTTAAAACAAAGTTGATGGCGGCCGCCTCAGTTTACTCAAACACTTCGTGTCAAAAAAGCTTAAATACAAAACAAGATCTGTAAAGGCTGGTCAAACACCGAACACTTCTGCTTCGCATCTAACACGAACCTCAAAAAACAAGGTCAAGTCCACCCATAATTTCTTTAGAGAAAACCGGAGACAGCTCGCCGTTCTATTCCTGCTGGCGGTGGGATTGTATATCCAAACTCTGTCATTTGATTATGTGCTCGATGATACAATTCTGATCGTGAAAAATAAATTCACACAGAAAGGCATTGCCGGGATTCCCGAAATACTCGGCAATGAAACATTCAAAGGTCATTTTGGTGAGCAAAAAGAACTAGTAGAAGGAGGGCGTTATCGTCCATTCAGCCAGGTAAGTTTTGCAATAGAGAAAACGATCACGGGTGGTAATGCTGCTTTTAGTCATTTTGTTAACGTATTGTTATATGCGCTCACAGGAATTCTTCTTTATCGTGTATTGTGGTTGCTGTTTCCGCAGGCGAGAAAACAATTTATAAATGTGCCGTTTGCAGCAGCTGCTTTGTTTATTGTTCACCCCTTGCACGTGGAAGTAATCGCTAATGTTAAAGGCCGCGACGAAATTTTTGCTTTTCTTGCAGAACTTGGTATTCTTTATTATTCATTCAAATGGCTGGCAGAAAACAAACCACGGTATCTTGTATATTCTGCCGTCTGCTTTTTCTTTGGGATCCTTTCAAAAGAAAATGTCGTGACGTTCCTGGCTATAGTGCCGCTTACGGCATATTTTTTTAGTAATTCATCCCTCACAGATAAGATAAAACTGACCCTGCCGCTTGTTGGAGTCACGATCCTTTACCTTATTATACGTTATTCGGTGTTAGGCTATCTGTTTTCCGGCCAGGAAATTGATAACCTGATGAACAATCCCTTTTACGGGATGAATTTTAGTGAGAAGACGGCAACAATATTTTATACGCTGCTTATATATCTGAAGCTTCTTTTTTATCCGCACCCGCTTACACATGATTATTATCCTTACCATATTCCTGTCATGAGCTGGTCCGATTGGGCACCTATCGTTTCACTGCTGATCCATTTGGTATTATTGGCATTTATGTTTTTTACCCTGAAAAGAAAATCTGTCATTTCATATTCCATTGCGTTTTATTTTATCACATTGAGCATCGTTAGTAATCTATTCATTTCGGTGGGCACCTTTATGAATGAGCGATTTGCCTATCACGCCTCTCTGGGATTTTGTATTGCAATAAGCTGGCTATTGGTTGAAAAAATGAGCATCAACCGGGTAACGAAAAACCTTGGCTACGCAATTCTATTTTTGGGCTTGATTATTTTTTCGGCAATTTCCTACTTACGCATACCTGATTGGAAAACGAATGAATCACTTAACCGTGCGGCAATAAAAGTGTCCTATAATAGTGCAAGATCTAACCTTTTTATGGGTACATCGATCTGGGAAAAAAACTATCTGACGCTACCTAAAAACACAGATACAGCAAAAAGAAAAGCCATTCTTGATTCCGTAAATCACTATTTTCAAAGGGCCATTGAAATTTTACCAACATATAGTTCCGCCAACTCAATGAAAGCGGGTGCGGCTGCCGAATATCATAAGCTTGACAAAAATCTCGAAAAACTTATCAAAGCCTTTGAAGAAGTGAATTTAACCGGCACTTATGAAAAGTTTATTCCCGAATACCTGCATTATATCAATCCGAGAGTAAATAACCTCAAAGATGCGAAACTGCTTGAGGGATTTTACCAGCGAATGATAACTTACAATGACGTTAAATATAAAAACACTACCCTGCCGGGCGAATACAGATCACTTTTGAAAGAAATCCGCGAAAAGATCCCGGGGTTGCAATAAATTTCAAATTTCAAGGCGTAGAAATCTCGCGGGAACATTTACATTTTGCGGCAGATGATCTTGTGTAAAGCAGTGAACACTATTTTGCGTTATCTTTCTCTTACTAAATTTCCATTCACCATGATAAAGATTGTTACCTGCAGAACCCTTATTCTTTCAGTTATCGTGTTGCTCGCGTCCATGCTGGGATATACGCAGACAATACAAACCAATACAAGAAACAATAATGTTGATTATGGACGACTGGCAAAGATCGATGGATTGGTAAATGAGTATATCAATAAGAAATGGTTGACAGGAGCAGTTACAATAATTATAAAAGATAACCAGCTTGTACAGCATAAAGGATATGGATACGCAGATGTCGCCACGAAAAAACCCATGAGGAATGATGCCATCTTCCGTATCATGTCGCAAACAAAGGCAATTACGAGTATTGGCATAATGATTTTATACGAACAAGGGAAGCTATTGCTCGATCAACCGATTTCCGATTTTATTCCTGAATTTAAAAACCCTGTAGTGCTGGATAAATTCAATTCGGCGGATACAACCTACACCACCGTGCCGGCAAATAGTGAGATCACTTTTCGCCAATTGCTGACGCATACTTCCGGTCTTGATTATACCGATATCGGAAGTTCACAAGTAGCCGCGATTTATACAAAACATCATATCCCCTCCGGGCTCGGTTATTTTGATGCCAACCTGCTGGAAAGAATGAAAGCCCTGGGCAAACTTCCATTAAGTTTTCAACCAGGCACAAAATGGCAATATGGATTAAACACTGACCTGCTGGGTTGTTTAATAGAAGTGATCAGCGGAATAAACCTGGAAGATTTTTTTAGAAAAAATATTTTCGATCCTTTAGGAATGAAAGATACTCATTTCAATGTACCCGTGTCGAAAGCCAATCGATTGGCAACAGTGTATACAGAGGACTCCCTGCATAATATCATTCCCTGGAGTCATGACTTTCGCCGTATTGATCCCGACTACCCCATCATGAAAAAAAAATATTTTTCCGGTGGAGCGGGACTTTCTTCCACTGCCCTTGACTATGCTATTTTCATGCAGATGTTATTAAATGGTGGTAAATATAATGGTCACCAGATATTATCAAAAAGAACAGTAGAGATGATAACCAGTGGTCAATTAAATGAAGGTATGTTTGGTGATGACAACATGGGGTTGGGTTTTGGCATTACTTCAGCAAAATCTGCTGCCAGAGGGCCTCGTAATGCAGGTTCATTTTCATGGGGTGGATATTACGGCACTACATACTGGGCTGACCCCAGGTCGAATCTTGTTTGTCTTTTCCTGACACAACAAAATCCGAATAGCCATCCTGATATTGAAACCAAGTTTGAAGCGATGGTCTATTCCAGTCTCAAATAAGGGTTACTCCGCAAGCGACAGCATTCAAACGTTTCTTTTTATTGCAGATATTTGCGACATAGAAGAAACGGAAAGTGAATACACATTTGTTTAAAACACTTGATGAGCGATTCAGTTTTGAATCGCATGGCGTCGTTATCGGCTGCCAGCGATTAGATATCCCAAATTATGTTGCATTTCGTGTAGAATTCAGCAGCAAAAGAAAACCATTGATCATAGCAAAGGCAGCAGGAATGGACACGCCTTTTTTCTGGACTTCAATTCCGGAAGGACGCCAAAAAGAAGCCGAAGGGGTTGGAAAACTTATTGAGGAATATTTATCAAAAAAGAAATAGTATGTGTTATTATAATGCACAAAAAGTAACTCACAGCGAATTCATCAGGCTAAAGCGACTTGAAAAATTAGTTGCGAATTATAACTTTCTGAACAGGGATGTGTTGATCGGGTTTGATTTTGGACCCATCGCGGTTTTAAAACCCATTCCCGGCAAGGAAGACTTTGAGATCGTACAAATGGAATGGGGCTTTTTACCAGATCCGTTGAAGTGGCCATTTATAGAGACAAGAGAAGATTCTTTTAAGATCAGGAGAGGCTATACTGATGCGAGAGGAAAATTTATACAACCATTGAATTTTTTAAATGCCGTTTCAGAAGAAATTCTATTACCCAATAAAGTATATCGGCAAGCTGCACTCGAACGAAGATGCATTATCCTTTCTTCCGGTTTCTATGACTGGCGCCATATATTTCCAACAAATAAAAGAACAGGACAACCGCTAAAAACCGCTGTAAAATATCCGTACCGGATAAATGTAAAAGGCAGGGAATATTTTTGGCTGGCCGGCATATGGCAGCAGTGGACCGATGCCGCAACTGGTGAGACAATAGACACTTGTTCCATCATAACTACGGAAGCCAACCTTGTCATGTCCCAAATTCACAATAGCAAAAAGCGAATGCCAACAATGCTTACTGATGACCTGGCATGGGAATGGATGTTTGAGAAACTACCGGAAAAACGTATTGCAGAAATTGCAAAATGGCAAATACCCTGGGAAAATTTGAGTTATCATACGTTGGCAAAAGATTTTTTAAACGCAACAAATCCGGGCGCCGAATTGATTTATCCTGAATTACCACCACTGGATGTTCCGGGCGCCAATTCACCCAAAGGACAAATGGATTTATTTCAGTAATATCTTTTGAGCGATACCGTCATCTATATAAGACCATGCGAAAACAAAAATGACCTTAAGCAGGAAACGGTGTATTCAAATTTCTTCTCACGACCGACCACAAGGCAAATTCAGAGGATCTAAACTTGAAACTCATTTTATCATTGCCTGATAAGTTGCCCTCTTATTTCTCCACCGGGAAAGGCGGCAGTATGAATATTTACATAATACAAATGGGCCTTCAGATCTGCTTCCTGTGTGGCATCCAACACAGGGCTGGTTAAGGATATTGGAGAAGTAAAACTGGCGAACGGAAAGATCACACCTCCGCTCACTCCGACCGGAGCCTTATGTATATGCCCGTTGGTAGGATTTGGAATAGTATGGGTTACAGAAAGTGTGAAGACTTTACCAATTGAATCATAAACAAGCGTTGCTTCTCCGGTTGCAGTTGAAGCATTGGCAGGAACTTCCTGTGTACCAGTAAGCGTAGCTTTAAAAACTATATTGGGATTAAGAGTAGAGGGAAAAGGCACGTCGTCGTATTTTTCGCAGGAAAGCAGCCCGAACAGAGAAATAGTGGCAGTTAAAAGCATGCTAATAATTTTCATAAAATTTGTTTTAATGGTGATACATTACTGTTAAGCAAAAGCAACTAACCTAATTATCGATCCAAAAAACCACAGAGTTGCTTGATAACGGGAAAGTTTTACAAAGGTATTTGTTTTTACATCGATTGTAGGTGTTCGCTTTACCTGGAGGCTCGTTTAAGATCTTTCGTACGCCAAAATAGATCCAAACTGCTCTGAAATAATAAGCTTATTTCAAATTATTTGTAGTAACCGGCAGAATTGAAAAAACAAATGGGGTCGTTACAACCCCATTTGTTATTTGATCTCAATTGTCTTTGATACACGTTGTGCATTTTCTTTTTTTGGCAATGTGAGATGTAAAATGCCGTTATCATAGCTGGCAGCAATCTTGTTTACATCTACAGTCTCGTCCATGGTAAAGCTTCTGCTGAAAGATTGCATTCTGTATTCATTTCTCAACCATCCTTCTTCCTTGCTACCCTGGTTTTGCTCTTCTTTCTGTTCGTAAGAAACTGTAAGCAGATCATTAGTAACATTCAGTTTGATATCTTCTTTTCTCAAACCGGGTGCTACCAAGGACATTTCATAAGTCTTATCAGTTTCACGAAGGTTAACCGGAACGTTCACCTGCTGATCAAGGCCTTTGAACCCCCAATGATCATCATTAAAAAAATGATTGAGATTTTCCTGAAACAATTGATCTACCCAGCTGCTGAACTGTTTTGTCGGCAGTGCTGTTGTGCCGCCGTTTCTTCTGATAAGTTTGTTTGTCATATAAACCTCCTTGTTTTTATTTTTCGTTTTTCAAAGGAAATGCCATTACCGAAGGCCAGAAAAAATGGCAACTTTAAAATGAAAATTTTTCAGTAAAAATGAAATTTTTGCACCATGGACAGGGACCTGTAGCGCCCCTATTTTTTTATTCTTTGCTTCCATCTTATTTTCACCAAATGCACCCGCATATTCAAACACTGCTGCAATGCGTCGAGCTTGAAGAAAAGGAACAGGTACAGAGATTTCGTCTCGATCAGCAGCATACTTTAAAAGCATTAAAGGCGGAAGGACTAGCACTTCACCCAATCATCGTCACCAGGAAAAATTTTGGTTATGCCGATTATCCTGAAGTGAGTTTCAAATTGAGTTTTCCGCCGGAAGCCAACCTGTTTAAAGATGGCGCTGCTATTGAGTGCTTTATTGCAAGCGAAGAACCTGTGAAAGGTATATTGATAAATTTGGAGGGAAAGAATGGCGAGTTCCGTTTATTTGCTCCGGATTTTCCTGATTGGATAGAAGAGGATGGAGTGGGCATTAAAATGGCTCCTGATACCCGGACTACCAGCATCATGAAAAAAGTGTTGAATGACCTGGAAAAAAATAAAGCCCTATTCAACTTATTCGTTCAGCTACACGATGATCCAATAAAAAGTTCTCCTTCCATCCTGATAAAAAGTAGTTCACTCAGCTATCGTAACACTGAGCTAAATCAAAGCCAGCAACAAGCGGTTTCTGCTATTACGCAAAATGGACAAATAACCGTTATCCATGGTCCACCAGGAACAGGAAAGACTACCACGCTGATAGAAGCCGTTGTACAATTGATAAAAAAAGGGGGAAAGATCCTGGTATCGGCCCCAAGTAATACAGCGGTCGATAATATATCCAAAGGTTTAATTCAGAAAGGTGTGATATTATTAAGAGTAGGCAATGCAAGCAAAGCGGATGAAACGATCTTCGCGCATACTCCTGAGGGAAAGCTGATCAACAGCAGGCAACAAAAAGAAATTAAGCAATTAAAAATAAGAGCTGAAGAATTCCGGAAGATGGCGCTGAAATACAAACGAAGTTTTGGCAAAGCCGAAAGGGAACAGCGGCAGCTTCTTTTCAAAGAAGTCAAGAATATACGACTTGAGATAAAAAAACTACAGGCATACAACGAGCAGAAATTATTTGAGGAGGCACAGGTGATCGCAGGAACTCCGATCGGAATACATGATGCCGGCGTGGATCATCTTCATTTTCATACACTCGTTTTAGATGAGGCAGGTCAATGCATTGAACCACTGGCATGGTGTATTTTTCCATTGGCCAAAAAGATCGTTTTAGCAGGCGATCACTGGCAACTGCCACCCACCGTCTTAAGTTATGAAGCATCCCGCCTCGGATTTAATCGTTCGATACTGGAGATAGCGATAAAAACGGTCGATTCCGTTTTTTTGCTCAACACGCAGTACAGGATGAAAGAAGTGATTGCAGGATTCAGCAGCAATTATTTTTATAATAACCGGTTGTTAAGCCCCGCGCATTTACAGAATACCGGAAACCATATAACTTTTATCGATACGGCTGGTTCCGGTTTTCATGAAGTGCCTGGCGCCGATGGCAGCAGCCTGCAAAACAAAGGCGAGTTAACCATCGTTCAGAAATTATTGGGAACAGAAGAACTTGATCCGATCAGGACAGCCTTCATTTCACCTTATGCCGCGCAAGTGGTGGCGGCCAAAGAACTTTTGCCCAGTCAAATGTGCATCAGTACTATCGACAGTTTCCAGGGACAGGAAAAAGAAAACATTATTATATCACTTGTGCGCAGCAATGATGATAGTGAGATCGGTTTTTTAAAAGATTACCGCCGTATGAACGTTGCCATCACCCGTGCAAAAGAACGTCTCTTTGTTATTGGCGACAGCGGTACTATAGGAGCTGATGTTTTTTACAATGCATTTTTGACCTATATCGAAAAATACGGTGTGTATCGTACTGTCTGGGAATTGGAGTTATAAGGCGGAAGGATATTCTTTTTGCAACAGATCAAGAAGCCGTTCTCCGTCTGCTACCATGGCCTCAGCGGACTTTTCGACAGTTCCAAAAAACATTTTTAATGTAAAGATCTGGTTGTATATAATTTTTGCAGTCTTCACATCCCTGGTTATATAACCAGGATTGCCCTTAGTTCCCGCAGGGTTATCCATGAATGAGCCGACGGGATTATGCTTGTCATAAGAGGTAAGATCTAAAAATTCAATTAGGTATTCCCTGTATTTTATGATCTGTTCGTTTAACTGTTGATCTACTTCTGTCAATAATTTTGTTTTATTGTCGTAGTCAGTTATCGCATTGGAAATATTCCAGTTTCGTATCAACCGCATATTACCAGCATTTTTCAACTGTTGCATTGTCCTGTCTGTGGGATAGTACCGCATGAACCGGGCAAGTTCACTGCTATAATCATAAAAGCTGTTAGAGTTTTTGAAAATATCGGTATTGGCAATGAGATGTTGGGCTGAATCACAATAGTTCAAAATGCCTTGATTAAACCGAATATAAAGTGTTAACCGTGCAGTATCTCTTTTCAGATCTTCGACCAGTGAATGAATGAATTGTTTTTCGCGGTGATGCTCAATGGTATTTTCCAGTTTCCATTCTGCTAAAAAACCGCAAAACACCGCCAGGAATAACATGAAAAATTCCCAGACATAATGGGCCCCTTTTCTTCTTTTGGTATGGGTCACGCCTGCGGCGAGATGTGAATGGCGATGTACTTCCACGTCTGCATGAATTAGTACCTTATAAAACTGAAATTAGACAAATAAAAAAGCCTGCATTATGATATTGGTCAACCGGGACGTCTGATTTTTTCCGGGGCTATACCCATCAAAAAAATCTGCGGAATAAATATTCCGCAGATCAGTTAATAAAAGGTATAGCTCAATACTATGGTCTTACCATCTTTTGTTATCAGTACGGGCCGGTTTTTCTTTTGCCACTGAAACTGATAATGATCTGCCTTCAATTTCCTTGTTGTTCAGTGCCTTCATTGCTGCCTGTCCTTCTGCTACAACATCCATTTCAACAAAACCAAAACCCCGGCTTTGTCCGCTTTCCCTGTCATTGATCACTTTTGCTGAAGTTACATTTCCAAATGGCGTAAACAAGGCTCTTAAAGCTTCCTCATCTGTGTGAAAGCTTAAATTTGAAACATACATGTTCATAATAAATAATTTAAAAATTAAAATAAAATACTCCCCGCTTACAACGGGATAGCTTGTGACTAAAGTCAGAGACAAAGAGTAAAGAAGGATAAACTATTACTAAAGGGAAGAGTAAGAATTTGGAGCGGTCTTATACTGAATGTGAGCCGAATTAAATGGTCACAGGGTGAAGGTAACCTAATAAAGGGCAACTAACTAATCTATTTATACAGGGCTGGCATCACGCCAGGCATCGGGATTCGTGACCATTTTATTGTTATTACATATCATTTGTAAGACAAAGAGGGGAAATGATCTTTACTTACTTGTAAGAATTAAAAAGCTTAAGAACAAATTGACTCACATTTTTTCTCGGCGGAATATAGTCATTGAACAGATCGAGTGAAAACTTATCATTCCTGAACCTGATTACAAGTTTTTCCCACACCTCTGTCCAGATAAGATCATTTTTATTTTGCAGGGTCTCATGGATCACATCTATCATCGGATCGTTAATGAATTTTGAACCTGTTTTTTTTGAAACAATAATTTGTGCATCAGGGCTGGTGTCTGTCACTCTTAATATGTCACTGTAACCACCGCACGACCCTAATATGGCCAGCTTAACTGTTGGTTGGAGTCTTCTCAATGACTTGCTCAGGTGATAACTATGGCCACGATGAATCAGAATGACGGGATATGCGGATTGCCGTGTTAAAAAAACACTTAAGGAATCCTGCGCCTGCATATCCATTCCCAGGTTATTATCAAGCGGCTGGTTTGCATAAATGATAATGGGTTCTTCTGAAAGAGATCGGATAGTTACCCAGAATTCGTTTTTAGAGACCTCCCATTTCCCTTCATCTTTAAACAGGTTAAGGAAATTGCTGAAAGAAGTGATCCCATCTTCATCACCATAAAATAGAACCAGCTCCACTATCTCGCCATTCTCATTTTGCAATGATTTTCGTTGCAGCATTTCATGATTGCCCAGGTATTCCCATAAATTATTCAGAGAATCCTTTTGTTTTACCAGGTCGAATGTCTGCAGCAAAATACTGTACAGCCGAATACCAAAAAACAATTGGCCAGTTTGGCAACGATCGAGATTGGATTGTAACCCTTTTCGGATCACCTCGCTTATTCCGGTAGAACTAAGCCCAGTATATGAATCAGCAATGCCCATTGCTTTTTCAAGTCCCGAATCTTTGTCAGATTCGATTCCTGAAATGAAAAGCATCAATAATTCCGCGGCCTTTTCCTGCGACATACAACTTAAAAAATCGGCCAGCGTGTTATAATTTGCTGCCATCCGGATGAAAATGCGGAAATTATCATAATGCACCAGTCGCAATATAGAATCAGCAGTCTGAGCCGTTAAATATTTCATCAGTCTTCCGTACAAGCCAAGATAACTTGAAGTATACAACTCTTCCTCGCAACTGGTTATGATGTAATAAAGATCTTCAAGCCGAAGATTTTTTACGCATGCAAAGCGAATAGCCTCGGCGGAACTATGCAGCTCGTTGATCCGGTTCACATAAAAATAAAGGGCTTTTTCTTTTACAGCATTTCGAAGCGCAACTTGAAAAATCAAGGAAGAATCTGCCGGTCTGTCCACTTCATTCCTTAATGTATTTACGAGTAGTTGAAAATAACTGGTTACCTCCATTCTTTTATTGAGGATCTCTTCTGTTGCAATTCTTTTTTCAGCCAACGGAATAAGGAAGGGCAACAATTCTGATGCATTGCGATCGGCCGTAAGTGATACGATCTGTTGCAAGTAGATATTTTTATTAATGAGGATGTTTTGCGCCAGATCGGTTCTATCCCCGATAACGAATGAAGAAATTTTCAATGGGTCATAAGCTGCCGCGATAAGTAGTAAAGAATCGGCGAAACGAAATGCCGGGTATCTTTCCAGGTAATGAAGAATATAACCGGGCAACGAAGCTACCTGTTTATAAATTGCAATATCATCAAGCAAAGCACATTCATCGTACTGCCAGAAACTGGAGGCCAGCAATTCACAGGCTACGGGACCGAGTGGAATGAGCAGGTCAGCAAATGATGTATGGTAAACCAGCGCTTTTAAAATGCCCTTATATGATTCCAGTGCATCAGGAATAGCATACGTATCAATTTTTTTTGCAATAATATAACCACCGAGTTCCCGCAGAAAATAAGCCAGGCTCTGTATCGCTTTTACTTTCTTATCGTCAGTTAATGCAGTATCAGTTACAATTCGCCTGCTAATGCTGTCCGCTTCCAAATCAACAAACCGCGAAAGCCTGGAAATAATGTTCGGATCAAATGTGAGGTAGTTAAGATACTGGTGAAACCTGTATTGCTCTTCCTTAAGCGCTCCGACCGCGTCACCGGGTGTTTGTACCTGTGCAACTATGGAAGATGGCCGTAATGAAATAATCAAAAAAAAGAAACAAGAGACAATTTTTCGCATGAATACAAAATCTGTAACAGAAGCATTCATAGTAAGAAACAAAAAGAAACTATTAATAATTGCAAAGGTAGTTTCAGGTACAGGCATCCCTCCTGACACAGGGCATTACATAAGCTGAACTTGATCATAAAATATGATCGCAGCGTTCCTGTTTGCTTGTTGAAAGAGAGAGACAATACTCCCAAGTGCACTAGAAATGCATAACATGAACTACGAAACTTCATTTATTAAGAGCTTGTGCTCTCCAAAACCCGGGGCGGATGAAGTATTATTATAACGATTTTAAAAACTCTACTAAATTCTGTTTTTCTGTGGTAGTTAATTGTAAGGACATGTGATCATTATAGTGATTAACCACATCAGCAAGCGATGAAAATCTCCCATCATGATAATAGCCACCTTTGCTTTTTGCAAACAATCCACCCAAAGGTGTAGTACGGTACTTACCTGTTGGCGAACGCTGCGCATCAAAATCGTCAATACCTATTTCAGTG
This sequence comes from Chitinophagaceae bacterium, assembly GCA_025923075.1. Taxonomy (GTDB): domain Bacteria; phylum Bacteroidota; class Bacteroidia; order Chitinophagales; family Chitinophagaceae; genus VBAS01. The sequence goes on along the minus strand of JAICGN010000037.1, from coordinate 8,013 downwards.
GAAGTATGTAAAATATTATCCGCGTATAACGGAAGTGCATGACAGGAAGCGCATTTCGCTTTAGTAAGAAAAATTGCTTTGCCTTTTCCAGCAGCTGCCTGGTTAAAACTATTCGCCGGAGGCTTGGGCGCATCCAATGAATGTTGATAGGCACGCAGCGCCGGTAATTTTGACGTGATCAGATCGGGATTATTCACCACATTGTAAAACTGGTTCTCAACTGCAATTGGATACTTTGGGTCATTCAAACGAGGATCGGAAAAATTACCTTTTCCATGCATTTCAAGATTTGCAACAAATGAATTCCAGTAAGAAATATCTCCCCAGCCTGTGTAAGTTGTCAGGTCAATACCTTTCAAACCAAATGCTGCCGGAATAAGATTAGCTGCAATTTTTCCATCGGGTCGAAAAGCCTGACCATCCATAAACAAAATGGCGGGATACTTACCGGGTCCCCACAAACTCAAAATATTTCGTAAGTCGGGCTCGCTTACATGCAACATATTGGCGATCGGCAGTGCATTATCAGTCAATGAAACAATGGCACCGACATTCAGATCTCTGTTCGGCCAGCCATCAAGCCTTTTTCCAACCCCTTCTGCAAAAGAATTGTCAACCGTTGAATGACAGGAAGCACATGTTATTCCAATCGATTGTAATGTTGTTCCACCTGGATCAAAATTGCCCCTGACACCTACAACCGCATTTAATTTCAGCAAGGCTATCGTGCTTTTCGGATCATCAAGACTTATGGCACCAGAAGTTATCCCTGCCACAACCTCAGGTGGCAGCGCTTCAGCATCGACTTTTAGTCCGACAGCCAGTGCCGTGTTTGGACTTACACCAGCTCCATAACCACCATTAGCCTCTCCGAGTATGGCCTTATCAATGTGCAAAAGACCACTCCAAAAATCCTCATCACCAAACGTGTCAAAACGAAATATCTGTTTTCCCTGCTCAATAACGCTTTGCTTTCCATCGTTCATTTTAGTCTGCATTTCGAGTGACGTATCCTTAACATCATTGTCTGTTCCTTCGATCTTAGTACATTGGGAAATTGCTATGATAGAGATCAGTGAAATAATGACCAATGTTTGCTTTTCGTATCGCATAAAAAGAAATTTAGTTGTAAGAATTACTGTTCCTCAGGATATTGCCCAAGTCTCAGGGAGCTCATTTGTTTTAAACAGGTACATAAGAATAGAGTGAGTGATATATATAATAGTTACAGGCGAACGAAACTATTAGTAAACTCCTTATCGAAAAAACAGCATATCCATGCATTTTATAAAATTGAGCGTTTTAACTTGCAGAATTGTTATACAATTTTTTAAATTAGTTATATCATTCATAGATTTTGGGCTCAAAGGATTCTTTCTTCCTTTGTACTTTCAAAAAAAATACAATTCAGCGAAAAAATAATCATGATAGAACAAACGGAGCTTATTGTTACTAAATGGCAGTATCATCCGCCTTCTACTTCCATTGAAGAAGCGCCGGAAAAATTACTTAGCTCCATTTCATTCGACGTTATGAAGAAAAAGGCCGCGACAAAAAAAGGGATCGCCTGCCGCTTTACCATTCGATTTGTATTTGAAAATGAAACAATACTGGAATACGTGGGAGAAGATTCCTATGTAATCGACCTGCATGACACAATCGATAAGAACGAACTGCAAAGGATGATCCGGAATTCGTATGCTAAATTCAACGGCAAATTCGAGTTTAAAAAATTAGCCACTGTGCTCCGCGATAAATCGTTACTGCCATTTGACGAAACAAAATATGACCTTGAGCCGGTGCTTCTTTTATTGCAATAATAAAATTTTATTAACACCGGATCTACCTACAGGCTGTTTAATGCTTTCATTACTCCCTCCGTTATTTTATTGCAATAAATAAGATTGAATTCAAAAATATCTTCCGGGCTGTACATTTTTTCAACCTTTTCCCTCAGCATTTGTTTGGCGCGGTTTAGGCGCACTTTTGCATTCGTTTCCGAAATATCGAGCAGTTCGGCAGTTTCTGCTGTGCTCATTCCATTCAATTCTCTTAGTGAAAAAACCATCCTGTATTCAAGAGGTATTGAAATAAGAGCGTTCGCCACTACTTTGCTTAATTCACTATTCAAAACAGATTTATAGGTGTCAGTAGATTCATTACTCTCAAACATAGGAGTAGTTTTTTCATTAAGCATGTCATTTGCTTTTTCCAATTTAAAACTCAGTTTCTGCGCTTTTTGGTAACATTGATTCAACATTATCCTTGTTATCCAGGTTTTAAAAGTTGACCGGCCTTCAAATTTTTCAAGGTTCAGGTAAGCAGCGATAAATGTTTCCTGCATCAGGTCTTGCACATCTTCATGTCGATAGCCATAAGACATCCCAAGTTTATATAAATAAGGATTGTTTCTTCTTATCAGGATCTCAAACAATTCCCTTTCTCCATTCCGGATCCTGTCGATTAGTTCGCCATCTGTGATCGTACCCGGTTGGTTGATCATCTCCATAGTCAAATAGTTTTAGGGATATAAAATCCTGTAAACAAATTTCGGTCATTTATAGCTACCGTTACCTCATTAGAGTGATCAAAGGCTGAAAACGTTACAACATGCAATGATTTTTAATTTAAAAGAACTTGTAACCAATCTTTCTCCTCGCAACTCAAAACTTATAACCGCCGTTTTAAAAGTTATATTTAAAAAACAAGGAGCATATATTATGAAACGTTTAATTCAAATCCCTTTAGTCATCAGCACATTGCTGCTATTCCTCTCCTTTTCGACCTTGCAGGCACAAATGGATATGGGCAATAAAGCGTCGAAGGGTGAACAATTGAGAACGGGAATGCATAAACTTTGGGAAGATCATATTGTATGGACAAGAAATGTGATCCTGAACATTATGGATGATTTGCCTGGTACAGACCAGGCGGTAAGCAGGTTACTTAAAAACCAGGATGACATAGGTAATGCAGTAAAACCTTTTTATGGTGAGGCCGGCGGAAAAGAGTTGACCCGGTTGCTGCGGGAACATATTACTGTAGCGGCTGATCTGCTGAAAGCAGCTAAAGCAGGTAATAACTCTGGGTTTGAGACAATCAACAAAAAATGGTTTGTCAATGCAGATGAAATATCCGGCTTTCTTAGCAAGGCGAATCCCAACTGGAAACTGGAGGACATGAAAAAGATGATGCATGAGCATTTGAGTTTAACAACAGAAGAAGCAGTGGCGAGATTAAAAAAAGATTATGCGGCTGATGTAACAGCCTATGATAAAGTTCATGATGAAATACTATTGATGGCAGATATGCTGACTGATGGTATTATAAAACAGTTCCCGGCCCAATTTAAATGATAGTTCTACAATCAATCCCGGAATTACAGGGCGGCACAGCAACAGGAGTGAATCATTTGGAAGGCGTCAAAGGAAGGGAAACTTTATTTTTTAACGGCTTATGCTCTTCAAAATCGGTTAGGCTTTGTAAGGTTTCCATTGCTATCTGGGTGAGTGCTTCATCAGTTAAAAAACCCTGGTGTGAAGTGATCAGCACATTTGGAAAACCCAATAGCCTTACCAGTGTATCATCCGCTATAATGTTTTCGTTCAAATCGTGAAAGAAAAGTTTTTCTTCCTGTTCATACACATCAAGACCCAAATAACCCAGTTTCCCATTTTTTAAAGCATTGATAACAGCTACAGTATCGACTAATGCGCCACGGCTTGTGTTAATAAGCATGGCGCCGGTTTTCATAATTTCTAAAGTGCCCTTATTAATAAGATGTCTTGTTTGTTCGGTCAAAGGACAATGCAGGGAGACGATATTACTTCGCTCCAACACTTCCCGCAACGAAGAATATTTTACGCCAAAAGCTTCCAGTTCTTTATTAATAATAATGTCAAAGGCGATTACTGTACAGCCCAGCCCATGCATGATGCGGGCGAAACATTCGCCAATTTTACCGGTCCCAATCACTCCCACTGTTTTGCCGTACAGATCGAATCCTGTCAGCCGGTCAAGAGAAAAATTTCCTTCTCTTACCCGGTTATAAGCTTTATGTGTTTTGCGGTTGAGTGTCATTATCAATGCGAGTGCATGTTCGGCCACAGCATGGGGTGAATAAGCAGGTACGCGTACTACAGCCATATCATTTCTACTCGCCGCTACAACATCCACATTATTAAAACCGGCACAGCGTTGTGCAATGATTTTTATTCCCATCTCTTTTAATGTATTCAACACGGCTGCATTCAATTGATCGTTCACAAAAGCACATACTGCATTACAACCCCTTGCAAGGTTTGTTGTCTGCTCGTTTAACCGGGCTTCAAAAAAAAGTATTTCGTGTCGTGTATTGTGTCGTTCAAAGTAATCTTTGTCGTACGGCTGCGTGGAGAAAAAAGCAATTTTCATACAGTAAAGCTACAGTTTGTTATTTATTAGAAATCTGTGTTCTTCGATTGTTTTAGTTCCCCCGGGAGATTCCTATTTGCGAGGGCCGGCCGGCAAACATTGGCTAAGCTGTGCATCCCAATAGCTATCGGGATCGCAGACATTTTATTTTTATTAAAGATTATTTAGAAGGCCCTGAAGGAACAGACTAACTGTGACAAGATTCCTGTTAATGTTGATTATTGACCATAAACTGAAGGAACATGCGTCGCAATGTGTGAATCATACAACTTTTTCCAAGACTTCTATAACATATACCATGTTAAACAAGCGGACCTTTACAGGCTATTCTAACTGAATAGATATAAATAATGGAAAAAAATAAAAATATCCTTACTGATCTTACCGACAAGAGCAATCATACCGGCAGGACAAAACACACGCCTCCGGCGGAAATGGAAAAATCAAGAGTGCATATCATCGTTGAGATAATCGAATATGTGCCCAACGCTGTTGTCAGCAAGACCATTATCAAAAAGACCACAGGAAATGTCACTGTCACATCTTTTGACACAGGCGAAGAATTAGCAGAAAAAACTTCTCCTTTCGACAACTTTGTTCAGATAATAGATGGTGTCGCAGAAGTCGTCATTAATGAAAAAAACTACTTGTTAAGAACAGGGGACGGTATTGTAATCCCAGCGCATGCGCCGCATTGCTTTAATGCCAATGAACAGTTCAAAATGATCTCTACTGTTATTAAAAGCGGATATGAAGATTAAACCCATTGCAACAGACGTATGCTTCTCTTGTTGTTCATAGATAAAAAAAATGAAACCTTTTAAAAAAATATATATGAAAAAAATATTTTGTGCAGCAATGATCCTTGTCGCTACTTATACGGTGAGTGCACAGGAAGTGGTGGTGTATAAACAAACTACTACCGATGTTGATTATAGTTCACAGATACCAACTACTATTCGTGCAAATTTCCAGGCAAGTTATCCAACTGCCACTACAGTAACATGGATGCCTATGACCAATGATTGGTGGTATGCAACATATAAAACTGATAATAACAGGATAGTTCGCGTTTATTATAGTACACAGCCCTGGTATATGATGCGAGGCGAAAGCTTCAAGGCATCATTGCCTGTACTTAATACCTTTGTGCCCGAACTGGTGATCACAAATGCGATCAATAATTATGGAAACAATTTATATAGTATTACAAAAAGGTTGTCAACAGGGAATGAAGAATTATATCATGTAACGGTTATTAAGAATGGGGTATCAGAAGTAATAGTGATGAATAGACAAGGTGTTGTTTATATAGATCTAAATAAATGAGAGATTACTAAAGCAACACGTCAGCAATAGTGAATAAAAAATGTTGTAATCAAATTAAAAACAAGTAAAAGACCCGGAATATCCGGGTCTTTAGTTTTAATCTAAACACTTACAGATTATTTGTAAGGCCCCAAAGGACCTGAGAACTGATCTTAAACATCTCTTTACCTTCGTCTCAATCATGACCGAAAATAAAACTAAAGCCAATGAGTTGTCACTCTTGTTAACTAGTCTGCGACATTCATTTGCATTACTTGGGAAAAATGATCCAATGCGAATGGCCGGAGCCACGGCATTTTTTACCACGTTCGCATTACCGCCGATTGTTTTTATACTATCGCAGCTATTTGGTTTATTTATCGGACGTGGTAACATGGGGCGTGGATTGATTAAAAACATTTCAAATACCCTGGGAGAGGAAGGTGCAGACCAGGTGAGACAAGTAGTAAGAAGTATTAGTGGCTTTAGTGACAGTTGGTATGTGATCGTATTTGGATTTCTTTTTCTTGTTTTTGTAGCAACCACCTTATTTAGTGAAATAAAAAATTCCCTGAATCAACTCTGGCAAATTAGTGTCAAGGAGAATCCGGGGCTTCTTTTTGTATTACGTGCCCGGGCAAGATCATTTGCTGTTATATTACTGACTGGTATTTTATTTTTTGCTGACCTTTTTATGGAAAGCGTGAAGGCAATCGCCGGCAATTATATTGACGAAATATGGCATTGGGGAAGTTGGTATTTTAAAAGCGCCTTAAGTCAAATAGCGGGTGTGATCATAGTAGCTGCCTGGTTTATTTTTTTGTTCCGTTTCCTTGCAGACGGGAAACCAACCTGGAAAGCGTCTGTTGTTGGCGGATTGGTGACCGGTATTTTATTTATTGCAGGAAAATTGTTACTGCGGTTTTTGCTTGTCGGTAGTAATATTGGTAGTCTTTATGGCACTGCTGGTTCATTTGTACTGGTGCTGCTATTCGTTTTCTATTCATCGTTTATTTTGTATTATGGTGCCAGTTTTATTGCCGTTTATTCGGAGAAGAAACAATGGCCGATCATACCTGGTAACAACGCTTACAAATACAAGATCCAAAAAATGAAGAACCAGGAAGTGTAATTATTATTTCCCAGGTCCTGATTCTTTTACAACTGGTCCATCTTGTATTGACGCCTCGAGTGAAATTTCTTTCAATAGCAGATTATTTCTAAAGTCCCAAAGCGGATCTTGCGTCAAAAATCTTCTTATATCTTGTAACAAAAAGGATATATAAGCGACAAATAACTGTACTGAACTCATGCAAAGAGAGGAATTTGTCAAACAAATTCAGATGAACCAGGGTATCATTCTGAAGATTTGTCGCCTGTACGGTGATACCGTGCAGGATGGCCCGGATGAAACGTAATCTCCGGTACGAGTTAGTGACGGTCATCCTTGGTTTCGGCCTGATTGCCGTTTACTATTTTATCGCTTTTGATAGCAAGTACAGCCTTATCAGTTGGGTCTATGTATTTTTAATTGTGCTATTCTCTTATTATTTCATCCGAAAGAGCAAGCTGTTAGAAAATATGCAATGCAGTAGTTGCCATATAAAATCTAACCTTGAATTGCAGGTAAAAATGCTGGAAAAATATACAAGATTTTATCTGATTTCCGGAACAGCAGTGGTTCCACTCCTAATGATCTTTTTGGGAATCTTATTGTATTATAAAAAACCAGGGCTTGCCAATAGGAACATACTTTATCCTTCAGCGGATAATCCGGTATGGAATTCCTGGTAGCGTGGCTTATTCTTTTATCTGTTATTACTATTGTCATATATCTGCTGAATCGTTCATACGTGAACAGGTTATACGGTCGCCATATCCGGCGGCTCAAACAATTGCTTACACAAATAAATGAATAACTATAAAAACTTAATTTATGAAAATCCACGTGAAAATGATCCTCTTTTTGTTGGTTAGCGTCTATATTATTCCCGGGACCATCCTTTACTTCATTGAGGGGACCTATTTACCGTTTTATTTTATAACAATTACAGCAACGACCGTCCCCTATTATATTTGGGCCGCGCACAAAAAACTTTCCTGCAGAATTTTTGGATATCGACTCAGGTTCTAGGTTTTTATATTAGAAAATCCCGGGCAAAAGAAGTTTATTGTTTAAAATTCTTCCGCCGGGTAGCTTGTTTGTCGCTTTCAAAGGACTGAAGTTATTTTATTTTCTTACAATGAATTTTCGCACTGTTCTGGTGAAGTATGAATCCATCTATTTCTTTT
>JAICGN010000036.1 GCA_025923075.1 Chitinophagaceae bacterium | reverse complement strand
ATACTCCATCCTTCACCCATTACTTCAAGCGTCACACCTTGTTTAATATCACTTTGTGACCGGCCATCTTCGATCAATGTTTCAGTGGCCCAGCTAAGCATATTTATAAAACCGGGAGCGACAGCCTTTCCGTTTGCGCCAATTTCATTTTTCGAGGAAGCTTTTGAAAAATCGCCAATGACTGCGATCGTGTCGGCATTGATCGCGACGTCTCCTTTAAATGGCTCACCGCCATTGCCATCATAGATCATCGCGTTTCGGATGATGGTGTCATATTCCGGTTGCTTTTCTGTGCAGGAAATAAAATATAAAACAACTGTAACAATCAGCAGGCCCTTAATTTTTTTCATTATGATCCCTGTCGGCCGACAGGCAGGTTTTTTAATCCAATTAATTGGGGTTCTATTTTTTAGTAGCTTTAAAATTTCCATTGGGCTGAATAAAAGTCAGGCTCAAGACCTCATTTTTATTGTTCACCTCAAATTTTACACTGTATCCTTTGGCAATTTTCAGATCAAATTCATTTTCTTTGGCTGGCACCAATTCATAGTCGGTTTGTCCCGCTATAAATGCCATTAAAGTTTTATCATCCTTTATATATACTTTCACGTTAGTCCCATTCAGATCATAGTCGCCAACATATTTTTGCAATTCATTCTTACCAACCGCCGGCGGCAATTTCTCAAACAAAATATCTTTTACTGTTGGCTCAAGTTGTATTTCTATTTCTATTAAGTTTCCTCTGGTGTTGGCATTGAAGGCAACTTTAGGCGCATCTTTCGGATTTTCAGTTTCATCAGTTTGCCTGATCCTAAATACATCATAATGATAATGTTCCAGGTAACTTTTGGTTCTTTTACCTGCCTCATTGTAGTCGATCCATGTAGTGTCTTTTTCCCTGAATATTTTTATAATGCCATACCCTTTGTTTTCAAATTCGCCTGTGTACTCTTCTATATCATGCGAATATTTTGTACCGGGTTTTCGATTAATACTGTCCTTGTTGGGCGTTGTTTTTGCCGTTGAATCCGCTTTTAACTTATCGGCTAATGCTGTTTTTCCCCATGGCCGGTAAGAAAGCCTGAGCATCCTGTCTGCAATAAAATTCCTAATGCTCGTAGTAGGCGTACCTTGATTGGTCACTACAAAAATGCCGATACTATCGGATGGAAAAAAAGATGTAGAGGTGATAAAGCCGTCTATGCCTCCGCTATGCTCTACGCGGTAATGACCACGATAACTGCTGATACCCCATGCTAATCCATATCCACTCATATGCAGATCAGGATTTTCTGTGCCAGGCAAACCCCCGCCCGGAGAAATTTGTGATGTGATCGCCTGAGCACGGTAACCTGGAGGAATGATTTCTTTGCCATTGAATTTTCCATCGTTGATCCAGGTGATAAGCCAGTTGGCCATATCCTTTGCGCAACTGTTTATTGAGCCAGCCGGCCCAATTGCATCAATGTTTCTATAAGGAATTGCCTGAATCTTATTATTTGTTGATGAATAAGCAAGAGAACGATCAGCGGATTTTTCCATTTCAATAACAGACATATTGGTTTTGCTCATACCCAGTGGTTTGAAAATTCTTTCCTGCATATTTTCTTCCCAGCTTTTCCCGGTGATTTTTTCAATCACGAGCCCTTGCGCCATAAACATAAAATTATTGTACTGGTATTTTTCTCTCAATTCAAATGTAGGTTCCTGGTACTGTACCCGGGCAAGCAGCTCATTGCGGCTTGCAGTAGAACCATACCATGAATAATCATGTCGTGGTAATCCTGTTCGATGACACATCATATCACGCAGCGTTGCATGTTTATTGGTATAATCGTTTTTAAAAACTAATTCGGGTAAATAATCTCTTACCGGCTTATCTAAACTCACCTTCCCTTCTTTTTCCAGCATGCCAAGGATAGAAGACGTAAATGCTTTAGTGCAGGACCCAATAGCAAACAGCGTGTGTTCGGTAACAGGCAATTTCTTTTCATAATCACGGTAGCCAAAACCACCGGTATAGACGACTTTGTTTTTTTCCACTACCGCAATGGTAACTCCGGGCGCATGCCATTCTTTCAAAAGTCTTAATGCAAAAGTGTCCAGTCCTTTAAGCCGGGGATCGGTTGGAGGTTGCGCAATTGAACAAACAAAAAGTAATAAGGTGTTGAGTAACAAAAAAAATTTTCTCATAAAACAGTTTTTGTAATAAAAGCTGAACTAAGGTATGAAATAGAGTTTACCGGAGCGCCTGGTCAAAATCATTCAAAATGTCCTGGATATTTTCTAAACCGACACTAAGCCTGATCAACCCTTCTGTAATTCCATACTTTTCTTTTTCTTCATCAGGAATGGCATAATGGGTCATAGATGCCGGGTGGCAAAGGATGGTTTCTGCTGTACCTAATGAAACAGTGCGGACACACATCTTCAGCTTATTCATAAAGTCCACACCAGCCTGCTTTCCATTTTTTAATTCAAAACTCATCATAGCCCCCGCATGTTTCATTTGCTTTTTTGCTACTGCATAATCAGGATGGGTTTCAAGACCATTGTAATTTACCTTAGCAACTGCCGCATGACCTGCCAAAAATTTTGCAACTTCCATCGCATTAGAGCAATGCCGCTCCATTCGCAGCTCCAGTGTTTTTAATCCCAGGTTTAAAAGAAATGCATCAAAAGGATTACTGTTGCTGCCAAGTATGCGTTGCGTTTTTGTAACGTCACCATTCATTTTTGCAAGATCCCTTCCAACCAGCACACCCCCAATCGCTGTGCCATGTCCGTTCAGGAATTTGGTTGTACTGTGAAAGACATAATCAACTCCAAAACGAAATGGCTGTTGCAAATAAGGAGTAGCAAACGTGTTGTCGATAGAAACCAGGATATTTTTTTCTTTTGCAAGCGTTGTGAGTTCCAGTATATCCACACACTTCAACGTAGGATTAGCAGGCGTTTCAAGATGCATGAGTTTGATCCCGGGATTGGCTTTGATTGCCTCCTTTGCTTTATTCAGGTCACGCAGATCAGTGATGATCGCTTCAACGCCATATTGGGGAAGGATCTTTGTTATCAATTCCTCCAGCCCACTATAAAGAGAATAGTGGGAGAGAACTTTGTCTCCTTTTTTCAGGTTGCTAATCATTAAACTGCTGAGTGCTGCCATGCCAGATGAATGAAGCAAGGCTTTTAACTGTAATTCATTCCCTTTCTCATCTTTTAAACCAAATGCTTCCAGCGCGACGATCTTTCTTTCTGCTTCGCTAAAGTTTGGATTGCCCCAGCGACTGTAGATATAACCTTCCTCTTCGCCGCTAAAACGTCGCATTCCCTGTTCTGCTTCATCATAAACGAACGTTGATGAGGCGTAAATGGGCGTAACATGTGCATACAAAGGATCTTGTTTATGTCCGGCGTGTAATGCTGCTGAGCCAAAGCCAGAAAGTGGAAAACTTTTATCCATATTGATGATTGAATTTTGAAATTTTGATTGGTTATCAAAAATAGCCGATTTTCAAACTTTATTAGTCACCAAAACTCCCCTTTAGGGGTTGGGGGTATCATGAAAGAACTTCTTTCTCAATTTGCTGCCTATAATATTTGGGCCAACCAGAAATTGTTTGACATTATTCTTGCTTTGCCTGAAGAAAAGCAGATGCAGGAAATGCCAAGCAGTTTTAAGAATTTGCATACCACAATGCTTCACATGTGGGATGCTGAAAGTGTTTGGTGGCAGCGATTGAAATTGCAGGAACACACCATTTCGCCAAGTGAACATTTTAAAGGGAATACGAAAGATATTGCCCATAGCCTGTTGCAGCAAAATCACCAATGGCATGAATGGGTAACCAGCGCAACCGATCCAATGCTGGATCATGTTTTTCAATATTACAATTCAAAGAAAGAATGTTTTAAGCAACCGATCTTTCAAATGATCCTGCACGTATTTAATCATGGCACATATCACCGGGGTCAATTAGTAAATATGCTTCGCCAGTTAGGTGTTGACAAAATTCCGCCAACAGATTTTAGTGTTTGGAGCAGGAAGAAGTGACTTTTCATAATAGAAACTTACAGTTGTTGCACAAAGACATGTTTCATACCTTTCGGTAAAATACCAGGTATGAAAAAGATAGTCTTAACAGCTGCAGCGGTATTCTTCATTGTAACTGGAGTCATTGGGCAGCAAAAAGAACACAAAATTATTTTTGATTTTACCAAAGGAGATACTGCAAGTTTTTCTACAATTATGCGTCAGCTTAACAATATCGTGAAAGCAACAGAGGGTAAGGCAAAGTTGGAAGTAGTTTGTTATGGGCCGGGTCTTGACATATTGATGAAGGAAAGGACAACGGTGCAGCAACAAATTGAAGAATTTCACAGAAAATACAATGTTGTTTTTTCGGCATGTGAAGCCTCCATGCAAAGAAGAGGGATCGTCAAAAGCCAGTTATTACCACAGACGGTGACTGTGCCATTAGCCAGCCTCGAAATTTCATCGAAGCAACAGGAAGGGTGGAGCTATCTGAAAGCGGGCTATAACCCGTGAACGCTTAGGTGTTATAAACGAAACACCGATGAGGATGGGATTTGCTTACCGATATTGAGTTGTAAGCATTGACAACCAGTAAGGACGAAATATGTTAATCAGTATCCGGCTTGTTTTTCAAATTTATGTTAGAATCACGTCGGACAGTCGAAGCATTCAGCAATTTAATTACATCGTGTTTGAATAACCGGCCAATTGGTAATTCTTTTTTCGCTATTTCTATTGTGTCAGTATTGTATGAATCAATTTTATTAATGGATATTATATAAGATCGGTGGATACGTAAGAAAGAATCGGCCGGCAACATTTCTTCCAGCGATGAGAGCTGGTGTTTTGTTATAATTGTTTTTGAGGTAGTGAATATCCGGATATAATCTCTGAACCCTTCTATATATAAAATGTCATTAAACAACACTTTTACCATTTTGCGATCGACACGCACATACAAAAAAGGCTGCGATGGTTCGGCATGATTTTCTGCAGCTGTCGTATTTGTATTACTCTGAAGATTTAATTCGAAAATTTTATTTACTGCTTTTAAGAAGCGATCAAAGCTTATTGGCTTAAGCAAGTAATCAACAGCATCGAGCTCGAATCCTTCAATGGCATATTTCCTGTATGCGGTCGTGAAAATTACTTTAGGTGGATTTTTTAATGTGCGGACAAAATTTGTCCCAAGAATATGCGGCATTTGAATATCAAGAAATAACAGATCGACTATATTGGATTGTAAAAATGACAACGCTTCAACAGCATTTGTACAGGTGCCTGCCAGTTCAAGCGCCTCGACACCTGAGATATGTTTTTCGAGAACATCTCTTGCAGGAAGCTCATCATCAATAACAAGGCACTTTATTTTTTTATTGAATGGCATATTTTGAGTTCTGTCTATTTTTAACATTAGAAGATAGCGAGAAATTCAATTCAGGTCTTTCACAGAGGTTAATTTTTAAAAGAACTACATAAATTTCATTTTCAACATATTTCTTCAGTTCATGTTTGCCTGGATATAATAGCTGTAATCTTTTTTCAACATTCATGATCTCTTGAGTAGAAACTTTTGTTTTTGCCGGATCAACACCATTTATCAGTTTCATGGATAAAATTTCATTTTCAATGCTTATGTCAAGGTTTATCCAGGGTTGTTCGTCCTGGCAGCCGCAATGTTTAAAACTGTTTTCTATAAAGGGTAATAATAATAGAGGAGCAATTGTTTTGTCCCCGGTATCTCCTTTTAGCACCGTTTCCAGTTCAAGCCTGTTACCATGCCTTGCTTTTTCCAAAGCCATATATTCTTTCATCATCGTAAGCTCTTTTTCCAAACGAACTTTTGGCTCTTCACATTCATACAGGAGATAGCTCAGCAGGTCCGCAAGCTTTAGCAACAATTCAGGGGCTTGCGGCGAATTTTTTTGCGCGGCATCATATATCTGGTCAAGAGAATTAAATAGAAAGCCGGGCCGTATTTGGGCTTTCATCAACTGCAAATCGGTGATCAACTTTTCTTTTTCTATTCTTTCTTTTTCCTTTTGCTTAAGGTACCACCGTTTGATCAGCTTAATAACAGCAGCAGCAGCAATTACCTTTGGAGCACTTAGTAAACCAGAATTAATATTTGTCCACCAGAGCGAATTATTGGAGGATATTTTAGACCGATAGACAGGGTCAATGATCGGGAATACAAAACTGTGAATGAAATAGCCGGCAACTAAAAGAAAAACCGCCGATAAAATAATGCCTCCAATTAACTGCAGATATTTTTTTGTAATAAGGTATTGCGGTATTAATATGTAAATAAAAAAATAACAGGCAGTTAAATGAATGAGTACAAGCAGGAATGATTCAATAAGCATTATTGAACTCAGGTCGCCCCAAACGATTTTCTGCAATCCGACCTGCAAATAATAATAATAAGTAACTGCAAAATAGATCCACCACAGCAGCCAAAAAATAATATGACGCCTGGCGCGATGTGCAGGTTTTTCAGAAAAAACAAATTCATGCCAGTTCATATATTCCTTTTTCGTCTAAACTCAAAACTACCTTCTCGTTTTCGGCAGGTACATATAACGCAACCTTCATCGTTACATCGTAGCTCATTTCATTTTCTATTATAGATAATGAATGAGTTTCCGGATAAAGTAATTGTAATCGTTTCTTTACATTGTTAAGCCCTATTCCTTTTTTGGTTGTTCCATCTTTCTTTTGTTCGGGTTTATTATTGGATATTCTAAACTCTAATGCGTTGTCGTCAATAGTAACATCAAGCTTTACCCAGGGATGCGTAAGCATGCGGCTGGTCCCGTGCTTAAAGCTGTTTTCAACAAAGGGAATTAGCAACAGGGGACTGATCATTTTCCCGGTCGTGGTTCCCTGTATATGCATATTCATGCTCAGTTTATCGCCATAGCGTATTCGTTCCAGTTCCATATAATCCTGTATCAATGATAGTTCCTTCGAGAGGGGTACAAGAGGACGATTGCATTCGTTCAAAATATAATTTAGCAAGGCCGAAAGTTTTTTTATCATCTCAGGAGCCCGGCTAGAACCATTTAGTATAAATGAATAAATATTATTGAGAGTATTAAATAAAAAATGAGGATGTACCTGCGCTTTTAATAATTGTAGTTCTGCATTGATTTTTTCACGGGTCAGCTGTACGGTTTCTTCTTGTTTGACATACCAGTTTTTCAACAATTTAATAGCCAACGCAAAACCGACCACTGTAGGATAATTAATTAATATGTGCCGGATCCACACCGGGATAATAAACTCCATGTTTGGCATGGCTGCAAAATATCCCTTTTGGGTACTGAGATAAAAGGCAAGAACAAAATTGAAATAGTTAATAAACGCCATAAGGGAAACAAACAATAGCATCAAACCGGTAGTGATGATCCAGTTTTTATTTTTCGAGAGATACCTTGGCAGGATAAAATACAAGATACCATAAACAAGTGCTGCATGCACTACAGTAATTAAAATGGCAGCCAACATAATTCTTAAGCTGGCGAGAACGATACCATAACGTTCAATGTGAGTCATAGGGCCACGAAGGTTCCAGGCAGGTATCCAATGAGTGGGGATTAGAAAGCTTACGATATAATATATACACCAGGCTGTCCAAAACAATAGATGACGCCGGACGCGATAATTTCTTTCGTTAGAAAATATGAGATCATAAATATTCATATGCTGCCTTGCCTTTAAAGTTACATAATCACTTTTTCAAATTCCGGGTTTATAGGTGTTTTTAGACAAGTGTTCTTTCTTTATCTGCAAATGCAGTTTGCCGTCGGCAAAACGAAATGGCTATAGGCGCAAGGTTTCTGCTATCTCAATAACCCTGTCTGCCGAAATAGAAAATTTCAACATCTCCATAAAACTAGTTTTGATATTGACAATAAATTTCAAAATCAAACTTAGAAAAAATGAAAACATTGATTAATGTCTCATTAATGACAAGAATTGCGATTGTTGCAATTATGCTTTTTATGTATTCTTCCTGTCAAAAAGATATGGACAGTCGACCAGCTCTGAACGAAGAATTGGCAACAGCGGCTAATCAGGTGCACGGGCATTTACAACAAACAAAAACATTTTCATCAGAAGTCGCAAGAAAATGGCATGATTTGCAATTACGAATTCTCCGAATTGCCGGTGCAAATCCTTTTGGTCTGAATGGCAATCGTTATTTTGCTTATAACGCAATAGCGTTGTATGAATCAGTGGTACCTGGGATGCCCGGCTATCAATCCCTTTACGGGCAGCTTACTGACATGCCTGCAATGCCATCTACCGAACCGGGCAAAGCATATCATTGGTCAACAGCTGCCAATGCAGCACTGGCGTTCCTTACTAAAAACTTTTATACAGTTGCTTCACAAGCACACAAAGCGTCAATGGATTCCTTGGAGAATGCATTGAAAAACGAATATCAACCCCGAGTTAATGCAGCCACATTTCAACGTTCTGAAAACTTTGGCAAGCAAATAGCGCAATTGGTATTTGAATGGTCAAAGACCGATGGAGCATTAACTGTGCGGCCTGCGTATGAGATGTCATCCGATGTTACTAAATGGAGACCTGTTGCACCGAATCCAACAACAGCGTCGGCGCCTTATTGGGGGCTTAACCGTCTATTTGTTCCGGGCAGTACAAACAATACTGCATCATCACCACCACCTGCTTATTCTACTGATCCTAACTCAGCCTACTTCCAAATGGTAAAGGAAGTATATGATATTTCACAAACACTGACTTCTGAACAGATCGCAACCGCATTGTATTTCCGTGACAACCCGGGCTTCCAGGGAGGCACACACTACCAGTATATCTTCAGTCAGGTAATGAATGACGAAAATCCGCAATTGGATTTTTATGCATTGGCACATGCAAAAGTTGCCATCGCGATGGCCGAATCCCAAATCGATTGCTGGAAGAAAAAATATGATATACTAACGGACCGGCCCACCCGCTACATTCGTAATGTAATGGG
The DNA here is from genome assembly GCA_025923075.1 of Chitinophagaceae bacterium. Taxonomy (GTDB): domain Bacteria; phylum Bacteroidota; class Bacteroidia; order Chitinophagales; family Chitinophagaceae; genus VBAS01. The sequence continues at coordinate 26,432 of JAICGN010000036.1, read as the reverse complement.
ACATACCGGGTGGACCTCATTGTTGTCCATGCCTAATCACCCGGATTTTCCTTCGGGTCACTCGCAAACAGGGGGCGCTTTTGCAGCAATCATGACCAGTTTGTTTGGAGATAATTATTTTGTTACGCTTCGTACTTATGATAATCTTGGTATGGCGCCACGTTCTTACAATTCTTTCAATGAAATGGCAGAAGATATTGGACGTTCAAGAGTGTATGCTGGTATACATTATACCTATTCTTGTGTTGAAGGAAAAAGGCAGGGAGAAAAAATTGCCGGGAATATATTGAACATAGTGAAGTTCAAAAAAGATTAATAGCAGGGCCTGACTTTAAAAAATGTCAGGCCTCTCTTCTTAGTGGTAAAATCCGATCTAATATTATAATCTGGGTTAATACTCCAATTTCGTCGTGAAGAAGACATCAATGTTTTTGATCGATAGTCTCCGGATTTGATTCAATCAATAAATTATAAAACAAAGATGAAATAGTTGCAAAGAAACCGATCTTAATCAGAAGTATTCGCAAATTCTGAACAGGATCTCTATCTACCACGAACATCACCAGGAAAAAGGCAATTGCAAAAACAACAAGGAAAAGACCAACGCGCAACCAGAAGGAGTAGTATTTTTTGTTCATAGGTTTTGGATTGAATCTAAAATTAAAATCATTGGATGGGTTTTGCAAGCTTTTGAGGAACAAAAATCCTGCGGCACTCGCCAGGTAACAAAACCGGAAACTCCCCGTAACCGAAATCCCGTGTTTTAACGGTGACAACTAAAGGTTAAAATACGCTTGTATACACCTGTTTTGCGCAGGTAAGTTTGAGCTGTTAGAAATTATTAGTCCGACTCGCTATTTAAATCAAAGGGGGAAACAAATATTTTAATTCCGCCTTTTTATAATCTTTTAAGACTTAAATACAATTTTTCAATTCAAAAATTTGCAATTATGAGATCCATCACCAAAACGCTGTCAGGGCTTTCAATATTGAGCCTGATAGTTTTTATTTCCTGCCAAAAGCAAGTCGACAAACCTTTTTCTCAACAACAAGCTGAAGAAGCAGGTGCTGCTAATAATAACAAAGAGCATGGTCATTTAAAGCAGACAAAAACATTTTCTTCAGATCTGGTTGTGCGCTGGATCAACGTGCAGTTAGATATGTTTCGCCTACCGTTGCCAGCTGGCACGGGAACACAAGCTACTGACAGGGCACAGGGATATTCTGGCATTGCTTTGTATGAGGCGGTGGTACCAGGCATGCCCGCTTACCAGTCACTTTCCGGGCAACTCACCGATTTTCCCTCAATGCCTTCTACAGAACCCGGTAAAGCTTATCATTGGGCTGCAAGTGCGAATGCCGCGCTCGCAGAAATAAGCCGGAGGCTATTTCCAACTACTGCGGAAAAAAACAAAACTCTTATCACGCATGTCGAAGATAGTTTGAAAGCAAAGTATGCTGGCGAAGTTGATGCAGCCACCCTACAACGTTCGACTGCATTCGGAAAAGAAGTAGCCACCAGGGTTGCCAACTGGGCTGCGACAGATGGTTCAGCAAATGTAAATCCTCCTTACGTATCACCGGTAGGTTTTGGACTTTGGATACCAACGTCTCCTCCTCCTGCCGCCGCAGTTGGTCCTTATGCGTATCAACGCAGGCTGATGGTACCTGGTTCTAACGCCGGCACTACACTTACACCACCGCCACCGTTCTCCACCGATCCTTCATCAGCATATTATGCGATGGTAAAAAAAGTTTACGACGCATCGCTTTCGCTAACAACCGATCAAAAAGCGATGGCTGATTACTTTAAGGATAACCCAGGTTATGGACCTGGCGGTGGTTTTGTTTGGGTGTTGCAGGAGGCGTTGAGAATATCAAATCCTACGCTGGACCAGGCAGCCGTGACTTATGCTAAAATAGGCATGGCACAGCATGACGTCACGATTGTACTCTTTACCAGTAAATATACATTTAACGTGATGCGCCCTGTAACGTATATAAGGGCAAACATACCTGGAGCCGGAGCCTGGACTACTTATATCCCTACCCCTAATCATCCTGAGTTTCCTTCCGGACACGCCACTACAAACGGTGCTGTGATCACTATGTTAAGCAATAGTTTTGGAGAGAATTTCCCGATAACACTTCATACGTACGATTATCTTGGTTACGCTCCGAGGCATTACAATACATTTACTCAGATGGGGACAGATATGGCAGACAGCAGGGTTTATGGAGGGTTGCATTACGTGGAAACCCAGGAAAAGAGCCTTGTACAAGGAAAAAAAGTAGCACAGAATATTTTAAATAATATAAAATTCCTGAAAGAGTAAATAAGTCATTGCAGATCCATTGACAAACCACTGATCTCAATAACAGAGCCTGACCCGGTAATCGCTATGCCAACCGAGGCACTATCCAACAACAGCGATTGCAGCAATCCCGATGGCGACATAAGCAATTTCCTTTGGACAAAAAATGTCAGGCCCTGTTTCTTTGAATTCGCATTAAAGAAAGTGTGCAGGATTTAAGAAAGATGAAATGGTGAAAGCGTTATTGAAATTATTCGATGTATGCATTTCGTCGCCGATAACAAACGATCAGAGGTGTTTTTTAGATGTATGCCTTATTCTAAACCTGTTTGGTCGAAAAAGAAAATTTGAATTAAGAACATAGTATAAATTAAATATTGATTTTGATTCTAACCTTTTGAAAATTTCCGGCGTATCAGACCCTTCGACATTTCTTTTTTAAAATATCGGTTATGAAAAAAAATCTCTGTCTTGTTACCAGGTCCCTGCTATATATAATTCTGATACCAGCAATCAGCGGCTTGCTTTCATTTCAACCAGACCGTTCAATTAGTTCTTCGCCCAAACTGAGCAATCCTGCTTCCGATTATTCATATGAGGTATTGGGCAAATGGATGACCATGCAGGCAAAAGTGATGAGTACTACTATTGCAAGCTTCAACGGACCCTTTATACGTGTTTTTTCTTATAGTGGTATCGCAGCATATGAAGCGATACGTCCGGGTATCCAGAAGAAATCTTCCAGCTATTTTCCATTGGAATACTTTAATGGGCTAGGCGAAATTCCAGCAATTGATCCCGGGGTTAAGTATCATTGGCCTTCCAGTCTGAATGCGGCACTTTCATTTATCAACCATGCAATGTTTTTTTCTACCAGTGCCGAAAATAAACATGCAATGGATTCACTTGAACTTACTCTAAGAACTTTATTTTCTAAGGATGCAGATTCTGTTACCATCGAACGGTCTGAAGCATTTGGAAAAAAAATTGGCCGGTTAGTATTTAACTGGTCTGAAACGGACGGATATCGGTTTGCGAGTAATCCCTATCATCCACCCTCAGGACGGGGCAAATGGGTACCCACACCTCCCAATTTTGCAAAACCTGTTATTCCGTATTGGGGCAAGCTTCGCACGATTGTAAAAGGAAGTATTGACAATACACAACCTCCCGCGCCTCCTGAATATTCTGAAGAACCAACCTCCGATTTTTACAGGATGGTAAAGGACGTATATGATGTTGATCAAAATATGACCGAGGAACAAAAAGAAATTGCTTTCTTCTGGAAGGACATTAACCCCGGGTTTACGGCTCCGGGACATTGGTTGCACATTATGCGACAGGTGTTTCAGAAAAAAAATGCCAGGTTGGATCAGGCAGCATTTGCTTATGCGCTTTCAGGAATGGCACTAAACGATGCATGGATCAGTTGCTGGAAGACAAGATATGATTATAACCTGTTACGACCAGTAACCTATATCAGGAATGTAATGGGTTACAGAGAATGGTTGCCTTTTATTCCCACACCTCCTCATCCGGAATATACTGCAGGCTTCGCTGCTATGGCGGGAGCTATTGCTCAATCACTCAGTAGTGTTTTTGGTGACGAGGTATCGATTACTGATCATACTTATGACGACTTTGGCATGAAACCTCGAACCTTTGGTTCGCTACTGGCTATTGCACGAGAAGCTGCAGATTCAAAATTCTATGGTGGCATTCATTATAAACTGTCGGTAGATGTTGGCCTGGAACAAGGCAGAAAAGTGGCGCAGAATATTGAGAACATTTTATTTCAAAAGAGAAAATCAGCAACGCCCTAAGTGTGGATTTAGAAATATTTTTTAAAAACCATTTAAGCTCATGAAAAAGATTTTTATACTGCTTATGCTGGCAACACCTGCAGTAAATGGATTTACACAGATCTGCGCTCCCCGGGACCTGTCTTTCGGTGCCAGAGGCACAAGCTACGGACTGATTGCAGCATCTCAGTACACCTACGCTGGCGATATCGTCATTCAACAAGATGGTAAGATCATTCAAGCAGTCCTTAACCCCGCCGATACCGTTGATTTTGGTTTGATCAGGTATAAAGCAGACGGCGGTCTTGATTCAACTTTTGGAATGAATGGCAAAGCTTTCAGTAACGTTGGCAATGAGGATAATTATATTGACCATATAATGTTACAGGCTGATGGAAAAATTGTTGCGATAGGAACTACTTATAGTTTACTCAATGCTGATTTTGTACTGTTACGGTATAATAATAACGGAACACTCGATAGTAGTTTTGGCGTAAGTGGAAAAGTGATAACTCAAGTCGGATTATCTGATGACTATGCATATAAGGCGGCGCTGCAAAGCGACGGAAAAATTGTGGTCGTCGGTACCAGTATGGATAGCACATATGTGAGTGCTTTTGCTGTTGTCCGGTACAATGCAGATGGGGTTGTTGATAGCAGTTTTGGAAAAAATGGAAAAATTGTCACCCATCTGGGGCATTTTATTACTTATATCGGCAGCACTTATTATGGACAATACTCATCTGAATCTGCAAACAATATACTTATTCAGACTGATGGCAAGATTATAGTGGGCGGGCAGAGTTATAGCCACACCGGATGTTATGATTATTATGGTTACGTTTATTGCAACCCGGTATTTGCCATGACGCGGTACAATACTAATGGAACTACCGATAGTAGCTTTGGCAAGAATGGCAAAGTCATGGATTCTACGTTTATTTATTATCCATCCGCGATGGAGCTTCAGGCGGACAATAAGATCGTGGTTACCGGAGCAAACTGGGACGAACGCTTTCTGGTCGAAAGATTCACGAAAGATGGCAGCGTTGACAGCAGTTTTGGATCAAATGGAAAAGTATCTACGATTTTTTGTAATGAGGATTGCCAGGTAAACTCAGATTTTTTAGCAATTCAGCCAGATGACAAAATCGTGGTAGCCGGAGGTTTGCAATTATTCGGTGTTGCATGGAAGTTTAGCGTTTTGAGATATCAAACAGACGGCAGTCTTGATAACACTTTTAATGGAAATGGAATGGCAATTTTCCATGTTGATTCATCCTCCTCTGATGATTATGTGACCGGTTTGGGAATTCAAAATAATAATATAATTGTCGGCGGCTTTTCTGCAAATCAATACCGAAACATAGAAGTGGTACGCCTGGTTGACTCCAGGCCGATAATTACCCCTGTTATTACTCCCGGCGGTAGTGTTTCAATTTGCCAGGGATCAAACGTGAGCTTAACGTCAGATCAAACAGGGGTAATGCAATGGTACAAAGATGGAATACCGATCATTGGAGCAACCAGTTCCACTTATGCAGCAAGTGTCAGCGGTTCGTATGCGGTTGAAGTAAGTAATGCCGCAGGCTGTGGAATATCATTACCGCTTACTGTTACTGTAAATAGTAATCCAATAAGACCACCTATCATATGGAACACTCCGCAGTTCAGTACTAGTTCGGGTTATTCTCACTATGAATGGATGCTAAACGGGAATCTTATTACGGGCAATGATTCTAACATTTATAAACCGGTTCAAACAGGATCATATAAAGTTTCAGTTATAGATAATAATGGTTGCCGGAATATCTCAGACGGTTTTGAGCTGGTGGTACTGGCTGTTGCAGATATTACCGTGGGAAACGCCCGGCTACGTTACTACCCGAACCCGGCAAGCACAGTTTTGAATATTGATGTTGTCAATCCTGTTTATAATAAACTCGAAGCGAAACTATATGATATAACAGGGAAGCTTTTGCTGACCCAACTATTAAATCAACGGAGTAACCAGTTGCCGGTAGACAAGTTGCCTTCAGGAATGTACCAGTTATTAATTTATAATGACCAGGAAAGAATGATGGTTAAAGTGGTCGTATCAAAATAAACCAAATACAAACATTTTTTTATGCGTAAAATATGCTTTTCAATCGTTGTTTCTTTGTGTGCAATCACGATGCTGAAATGTGACAGAGAAGACGTCGAAGAAAATCTAAGTATTTCAATCGATGCGCCCGCATACAATGAAACAAACGCGCCTGACTTTAACTTTCATGTCACGGTGGAATCTAAAATGCCGCCAGGTGGAGTGAGGATTATTTCTTCAGTAAGAGGAGAGGCCGATAATTTCAACTATCCGCAAGGCCCTGCAATAGAAACCAGCGCTAAAACAAGTGCGATCAGGCTGGTCTATTTACCGCGTCAAAAATTTTGTATAGCTACTGTAAGAGTCGTATCAAAAAGCCAGGGCACTAATAATGCATCAAAAGATTTCAGAGTGGTGTATAAGTAATCGTGCTTACCTTGCGAAAAAATAGCGACTGAGTTTTGCTTTGACAAACAGGAAATGTTCCGGAGACTGTCATTCTTGAAAGTATCAATCAATGGAGCCATTGATTTGAAATTTTATAGTTATGAAAAGGTTTGTGAATGTTTCATTTTTTACTTTAGTGATTTGGCCCGCCATTTTTCTATCCTGCAGAAAAGATTCTTCTCTTGATGGACCAGCCCCCGCGCCGCAGCAAACGTTGGATACTTTAAGCGACAGGGAATTTGAATTCAATGATCTTACATGGAAAGGAATTCCGGGCTGGGGAACCAATGTTATGGTTGACATTGACCGGCCTGATCTTTTTTTCAATCTTGCCAGACCAATGAAAGTTGCAATTAGGCTTGACACTTCATTTGTGTGGCTGAATGTTTTTCAGGATTATGGATATTATCTTGCGGGCATTAATTTTTATTATTCAATCGGATGGACTGATTTTTTTAATGCTGTCGGCGGACACTTGTATATATATCCAGTTCCCCAATATTTTTTATTGAACGGAAGAAAGGCTTCCGTAAAAGTAAAATTTCTGTAAAGGGTAATAAATAAAACTACGATCATGAGATCAGACTTATAGGCATTGCATTTTTCAGGTCAGCGCTTGGATCAATGATGCCTGGCCTGTATAACTAATAAAAATGTTGCAATCATGAGACCCGCATTAAAAACCTCATTTTTCTTTTTAATTGCATTATTGGGATTTATGTTATAAGCTATTCCTGGAAATATTTATCCGGTCCGGTTGCTTTTACAATTGCAAATGCAAATAGCGTCATAACCAAAGTCAATAACCTGGTTGAGGGAGTATATGTGTTTGAATTGGTTGTTAGAGATAATGACGGACTTACCGGTAAGGATGAAGTGATCAGATATGTTGGAGACCCGTCGAATCCATGTGCCGGATGTTGGGATTACCGGATACAAAATCAAAAATCCTAATATTCCCACTTCACCAGTGTAGCACCCCATGTAAATCCACCACCAAAGGCAGCAAGTACGATCAGATCACCTTTATTTAATTCTTTTCTGTAATCCCAGAGACAAAGCGGTATTGTAGCTGCGGTAGTATTTCCATAACGTTGAATGTTCAACATAACTTTTTCCTGGCTGAGTCCCATCCGGTTGGCAGTTGCATCGATGATCCGCTTATTGGCCTGGTGCGGGACAAGCCATGCAATATCATCGCCGGTAAGTTTATTTTTCTCCAAAAGCTCAGCACTTACATCTGCCATACCCTTCACTGCAAATTTGAAAACAGGTTGACCATCCTGGTAAATAAAATGTTCTTTATTATTTACTGTTTCATGCGATGCAGGTTTTTGTGAGCCACCTGCTTTTTGGTATAAATAATGACGACCGCTACCGTCACTTTTAAGGATCGTGTCCAGTATACCATAACCATCATGATTAGGTTCTAACAGAACAGCACCTGCGCCATCACCAAAAAGAATACAGGTGGTACGATCAGTATAATCAACAATCGCACTCATCTTATCAGCACCGACAACAACTACTTTTTTATATCGCCCGCTTTCGATAAACATAGCTCCGGCCGATAAGCCATATAAAAATCCCGAACAAGCGGCATTGAGATCAAAACCGAATGCACCTGTTGCACCTATTTTATCACAAATGATGTTGGCAGTAGCAGGGAAAAGCATGTCTGGTGTAACGGTACAGCAAATCAGGCAATCAATTTCTTTGGGATCAATTCCCCTTTTATGACAAAGTTCCAATACAGCAGGCGCACCAAGATCAGAAGAAGCTTTTCCTTCACCTTTTAATATTCTTCTTTCCGAAATCCCGGTTCTTGTTCTTATCCATTCATCGTTTGTGTCGACCATTTTTTCCAAATCGGCGTTGGTAAGCTTGTCCGGAGGAACATACCCGCCAACGGCGGTTATTGCTGCTGTAACTTTCTTTATCATAAAAAAATTAAGGGCACGAAGATAACGTGTTTAAAGCTTGTTCAATAAGACCGAGATTCAGGCTGAGGTTTAGGCTGACTACGAAGAGATTAGCTGATCCCATTACCCATTAGTCTTAACCTTAATCTTAACCTTAACGTCAGTCTTTTCTCCTATTTTCGCAGCTATGTTCGCCTATCTTGACGGAAAATTTGTGTACAAGAGTCCCGCAATGGTGTATGTGGATGTAAATGGGGTTGGGTACGAAGTGCAGATCAGCCTAAATACTTATTCAAAGATCCAGCACCTTGACAAGGGAATTTTGCAGACCTGTCTTCTTGTCCGCGAAGATGCTCACATCCTTTATGGCTTTTTTGATAAAACGGAAAAAGAAATGTTCCTCCATCTGATTTCCGTTTCCGGAATTGGTGCAACAACTGCACGCATGATGTTGTCATACATGAAGCCCGAAGAACTTACGAGGTCAATCGTACTTGGTGATTCTCATGCTCTTGAAAGGGTGAAAGGTGTAGGTAAAAAAACAGCTGAACGATTGGTCCTTGAGCTGCGTGATAAATTAGCTAAACAACCGTTCGATACAAATATTTCCGCTATGAAAAACAATACTTTGCATCCAGATGCGTTAAATGCCCTGATGGCCCTGGGAATAGCCCGGAACACAGCCGATCAGGCGATCCAAAGGGTCATACAGTCTGACCCTTCGCTAACCTCCCTTGAGGATGTTATCAAGAAAGCCCTTAAAACTCTGTAAGCCTATCGACACTTGACATTTACCTAACTAATTCTGTTGAGAAAGTTTTGAGCCCTAAGTTGACCATTATCACCCGTACGCTGGTAACAGCTGTCGTTCTGGCCTTCATTACTATTAAGGTGAATGCTTCACCTTATCCGGATTTTGGATATACCTATTTTTCTACTGATACAATTCGTCCAACACCAACTGATCGCTATGGTGATCCTTACAACTATCCCAGTCGTGATCCTTTTTATCTAAAGGATACAAGTTTCATAAAAAGAAATGTAGAATACGATCCGGTAACAAAGCAGTATTACATTATTGAAAAGATCGGGAATCATTATTACCGGACACCGATGACATTTTCAATGAAAGAGTTTCTTGACCTCAAAGGCAAAGAAGATGAAAATGAATATTTCAGAAAAAGAGCAAGCTTACTTACCAATCTTAATCGACGGACATACAAACCAAAATTCAATTTTGTAAACGACTGGGTAAACAGGATTGTTGGTAATGGCAAAATTGATATAAAGCCAACGGGTTTTGTTGGTCTCACTATCGGTTATCAGGGTCAAAAGATAAATAACCCAACGCTGCCGGAACGTGCACGGAACTATGGCGGTCTTGATTTTGACATGAACAGCCAGTTTCAGGTGGACGCAAGCATTGGTGATAAATTAAAACTACCTATTAACTACAATACGCTCGCCAATTTTAATTTTGAGAACCAATTGAAGTTGGATTACCAGGGAAAGGATGATGAAATATTAAAAGTTTTCCAGGCAGGAAATACAAGCTTTACTACTAAGGGGACATTGATCCCGGGTGCACAATCGTTGTTTGGACTAAAAATGCAATTACAACTTGCTAAACTTTATATTACTACTGTAATTGCTTCTCAACGTTCACAACGGCAGTCATTGGGATTACAGGGTGGCTCATCGACGCAGGCTTTTACATACAAAGCCGATGAGTATGAGGAGAATCGTCACTTCCTGATGGCTCAGTACTTCCGCAATAATTATAATGCAGCAATGAAGAATTTGCCTGTTGTGACTTCACTGGCGCAAATACTACGTGTGGAAGTTTGGGTGACTAACAGAACGGGTGCAACAACCGAAACAAGAGATGTTGTGGCATTGATGGATCTGGGTGAAGGTCAACCTTACGGTCCATGGGGTGGCCTGGGAAATGTGCCGCCGCGAAATGATGCAAACACGCTTTATTCAACAATATTGAGTTCATCTGCAGCAAGAAGTTCTTCAGCAGTTACCAGTATATTATCAGGTGCAGGCCTGCAACCGGTTCAGGATTTTGAAAAAACATTTGCCCGCAAACTGTTGCCCAGCGATTATTATTTCAATCCGCAGGTCGGTTTTCTTTCTTTGAATCAGCAATTACAACCTGATGAGGTCCTGGGAATCGCATTTCAGTATACATTTAACGGAAAAGTTTATCAGGTGGGTGAATTTTCAACTGATATCCCGCCGGATTCAACAGGTACAACACAGCCGGTTATCTTTTTAAAACTCTTAAAAGCCACTTCACAGCGTACTAATCTTCCTATTTGGGATCTGATGATGAAAAACGTTTACTCTGTTGGCTTCGGCCAGCTTGAACGTTCAGATTTTAAACTGGATGTATTATATGAAGAACCAAGTCTTGGTGAAAAAAGATATTTGCCTCCTGCAGAAGTAAGCGACCCTTACAAAGGTCAACCGCTTATTTCCTTATTAAATCTCGACCGGTTAAATAATCAAAATGATCCACAACCTGATGGTGTATTTGACTTTGTGGAAGGATTCACCGTTATTTCGTCACAAAGCCGGGTTATATTTCCTGTGCTTGAACCCTTCGGCCGAGATCTTGAATATGTGTATGTGGGGCCCGACAGCATACAACAACGGGAAAAATTTCTTTATTATCCATTGTATGATACGATCAAAGCCATCGCACAAACTTATGCGAACCTCAACCGATTCAAATTTGTTGGGAAAAGTAAATCGGGTTTGGGTAATTCAGAATATCAGCTTGGATTTAATATTCCCCGTGGATCGGTTACCGTATCTGCTGGCGGACAGGTTCTAAGAGAGGGTATTGATTATGAGATCAACTATGATCTTGGATCGTTGAAAGTAATTAACCAGGCGATAATCAATTCGGGCATTCCTGTAAACATTCAGTATGAAAATAATGCCACGTTCGGTTTGCAAAACAGGAACTATATGGCACTTCGGCTGGACTATCTTGCCAGCAAGAAGTTGACACTGGGAGCCACGATTGTGAGGTTGGCTGAAAGACCATTTTTTATAAAACAAGGCTATGGAGATGATCCGATCCGCAACACGATGTATGGCCTTGACTTCGATTACCAGACCGAAGTACCAAGACTTACACGGTGGCTTGATAAGCTTCCATTTTATTCCACCAAAGCAACGTCGAGTATACAAGCTTATGGTGAATTTGCATTCTTGGATCCGGGCCATGCCAAGCAGATAGGAAAAGGGGATGAAGGCGTAATTTATATCGATGATTTTGAAGGAACCCGCAGCAGTATTGATTTGAGATTCCCATTAATTAACTGGACGCTGGCTTCAACGCCGCAAAAAGCGCAAGATGCAAACGGTAATATTTTATTTCCTGAAGCAGAATTGCATAATGACCTTGCGTATGGTTATAACCGCGGTAAACTTGCATGGTACAATATTGAACAGGTATTACAGGAGCTAGGAAATTCAAATAATCCATTAAGAGGGAATGCTGATGAATTATCAAAGCCGGAAACAAGGCAGGTTTATTCATATGAAATTTATCCTAATCGAACTACTGATTTTGGCCAGTCAATTATTACAACTTTTGATCTTGCGTTTTATCCGAAGGAAAGAGGGCCGTATAATTTTGAATATAGGAACGGCAGAGTAAATGCAAACGGAAACCTGCTTAATCCAAAAGAGGCATGGGGCGGATTAATGCGCAATATTGATCAAACGGATTTTGAAACAGGCAATATTGAGTTTATAGAATTCTGGTTACAGGATCCTTTTGTCAATAAACCAACAAGCCAGGGCGGCCAGCTTTATTTTCATCTTGGAAATATTTCTGAGGATATTTTAAAAGATGGCAAAAGGATCTATGAAAACGGGTTACCGACATTAAAAAATCCTGCGATGCCGGTTGACAATAACACCGTGTGGGGCCGTGTTCCATCAAACCCGATACAGGTTACGAATGCATTTAGCAATGACCCCGAGGACCGTCCTTTCCAGGATGTCGGTTATGACGGTCTTACTGATGACCTGGAAAAAACCAAGCAGGCAACTTATTTAGCTGACCTGGCAGCAATCCACGGAACCAATTCACCGATCTATGTACAAGCAAGCGTAGATCCTTCGAACGATAATTTTAGAAATTACCGGGATCCGCTTTACGACCAGGCAGGGACCGGTATTTTAGGAAGGTATAAAGAGGTAAATAGCCCCCATGGTAATTCGCCGATCTCTAACAATGAGACAGAATTCATTAATGCATTTACATTATATCCTGACCAGGAAGAATTAAACCGCGACAATACACTAAATGAAGTAGAAGAATATTTTCAATACAGAGTTGACCTGAAACCATTCATGACAGTCGGAAGTGAGTTTATCACCGATAAACGAAAAGTGGATGTCGCACTTGTCAATGGCACAAGCAGGGAGGAGAATTGGTATTTATTCAGAATACCTGTAAGCCAGTTTCATAATAAAGTGGGAAATATTCCTGACTTCAAATCAATTCGTTTCGTTCGTATGTTCCTTACCGGCTTTGAGGATACTGTTGTTTGCAGGTTTGCAAAACTCGAACTGATACGCAATCAATGGCGCCGCTTTACTTATGAAATTGATACAACCGGTATTTTCAAGAGATTACCGGCAAATGATCCCGTAAAGGTGGATGTACTGGCAGTAAATATTGAAGAAAATGACCAGCGTCAGCCGATAAATTATGTAACGCCTCCGGGCATAGAAAGACAACAGCAACTCAGTAATAATAATGTTCCTTTATTATTAAATGAACAATCAATAAGCCTTAAGTTGAATGGTCTTAGTGCAAAGGAAACCAGGGGTGTGTTTAAAACCATGAACCTTGACCTGGTACAGTATGGTAAACTGGACATGTTTATTCACGCTGAAGAAGTGTTATTCCAGGGAGTGATAAATGATGGTGACCTGAATGCAGTGATCCGAATCGGTAATGATTTTGTAAGTAATTATTATGAAATACGCGTGCCGTTGAAGATGACACCCTGGTTCACCAGAGATTCATTCCTGATCTGGCCCGAGGCAAATAACCTTGCACTGGATATTCAGGAATTGGTTCGTCTAAAAACACGCAGGAATAAAGCCGGTGTTTCTCCTTCACAATATTATAGCGAAACCCTAGGAGATCGAAAATTTGCACTCATCGGAAACCCAAATCTTGGTGAAGTAAAAGGATTCTTTTTGGGAGTGGAAAATTTGAAGCTGGAGCCGATCACCGCTGAAGTCTGGTTTAATGAATTGCGTCTCTCACACCTTAATGAAGACGGAGGGTGGGCAGGCATTGGACGACTGGATATTATCGGCGCTGATCTTTTTAACATCAATGTCTCTGTTGGCGCAAGAAGCACCGGTTTTGGAACATTGGAACAAAAAGTAAATGAACGAAGCCGCGAAGATTATGCGCAGTTTGATATAGCCGCAAACATTGATGCAGGAAAATTACTTCCAAGGAATTGGGGAATTCAAATCCCCGTTTATGCAGGTTTCAGTCATAACCAGTTCACGCCAGAGTATGATCCTTATGATCTGGATATAAAATTAAAAGATAAGCTCAGAGCTAGTTCCAAGGAAGACCAGGATTCAATACGGCGGGAAGCAGTAGATGCTACAACAATAAAGACACTCACCCTTACTAACGTCAGAATAAACAGAGCCAATAATAAAAAACCCAAACCCTGGGATATTTCCAACCTTGACTTTAATTATTCTTTTACCAAAATTGAAAGACGCAATCCCCTGATCGATCATGATGATATAAAAAGAACGCGTGGCGCTATTGGTTATAATTATGCTCCACAGCCAAAATTTCTTGAACCCTTTAAGCGAATGATAAAATCAAATTCAAAATGGCTAGCAATTGTCAAAGATTTCAATTTTAATTACCTGCCATCGCAGGTCTCATTTAAAGCAGATGTCTTCAGGCAATTCGGTGCATTACAACCCAAGAATGTAGGGGGCGGCCCGTATAAAATACCGGAGAGCTATGATAAATATTTCACTTTTGACCGTTACTTTATCGTTCGCTGGGATCTTACCAAATCGTTGAGTCTTGATTACAGCGCTATCAATAATGGAAGAGTTGATGAACCTGCTGGCCGCATTGATACGAAAGCCGAAAAGGATTCTGTAAGAAAAAATTTCTTCGACGGCGGAAGGAACACCCGTTTCCACCAGGATGCGACATTTACCTATAATCTTCCCACCAATAAAATCCCACTTATTGACTGGACATCTATCCGGGCGAGTTACAGGGCGGAGTATGATTGGATAGGCGCTTCGTTACTTGCAAGAGATCTTGGTAATACAATCACCAATGGGAATACTAAGAACTTGACCGGCGATTTGAATTTCGAACAGTTGTATACCAAATCCAGATTTTTAAAAGCGGTTTACAGCACTGCTCCGGCAAATGCTCAAACAGGTAAGGTTGCGAAGAAACCAAAAACTTCAAGGAAAGATTTACGTACAGATACTCTTTCCAGAAAAGAAGCAAGAAAACTCAGAAAGCTGCAACGCAAACAGGAGAGACAAGCAAGGAAAGCACAAAAGCAAAATACGCTGCCCCAAGTAAATGGCATGGTAAAAGGAGCGGCGAAATTGGTTACGTCTTTGAAAAGAGTAGGCATACAATACACGGAAACTTCAGGAACCTTATTACCGGGTTATCTTGATAGCACAAAATTTTTAGGACAAAACTGGCAGAGTATGCAACCTGGTTTTGACTTTATTTTAGGTTACCAACCTGATACCAATTGGATAAATAAAAAGGGAGCCGAAGGTATATTTTCGAAAGCCCCGATCTTTAATACGCTTATTCAGCAACGTTATGATCAGCGAATCAATGTCACGGCTCTCGTCTCACCACTACGAGATTTTAATATCGATATAAATCTGGATAAGTCCTTTGCTAAAAATTATTCCGAATTATTCAAGGATACTACTTTAACCGGGGTGGGCCCGCTCTCAAGAGTAAATCCTTATGCACTTGGAACTTTCAGCATCAGCTATATCGCATTCCAGACATTATTTAAGAAATTCGATCCAAATATTGTTTCTGAAACATTCAGACAATTTGAAGCAAACAGGATCTTCCTTTCGGCGAAGCTTGGCAAGGAAAATCCCTACAATTATGCTGGCGGAACCCCACCTGCACCTGGCCCTGATGGTTATTACGAAGGTTATGGCAGGTATGCGCAGGATGTAATTATCCCTGCATTCATTTCTGCCTACACAAATAAAGATCCCTTAAGTGTTTCTTTAATGAAAAATTCCAACCCTTCAACAAGCTCAAATCCCTTCAGTGGATTAAAAGCTAAACCAAACTGGAATCTTTCTTATGGCGGATTAAGCAGGATTAAAGGGCTTGAAAAAATATTTACTAACGTCACTATTCGTCATGGATATCGCAGCACATTAAGCATGAATAGTTTTAATTCTGCATTATTCTTCCAGGATCCCTTCCGTTACGGCTACCCTGAGTTTATTGATCCCTTGACAGGGAACTATGTTCCCTTCTTCTTTGTACCCAATGTAACGATCACTGAAGAATTCAGCCCATTGGGTTCAATTGATATGACTTTTACAAATCAGCTTAGTGCAAGAATAGAGTTTCGTAAAACGAGGCAGTTGAGTTTGAGTCTCATCGACTATCAATTGGCGGAAAATCGTTCCACCGAATTTGTCATAGGTGCTGATTGGAGGGTAAAGGGAATGCCATTAATTAAGAAGATCGGTAAAATGAAATTAGATAATGATGTTACGTTCAAACTTGATTTCAGCCTTCGTGATGATGCTACTGCAAACAGCAAGCTTGATCAGAATACAGCGTTCGGTACGGCAGGGCAAAAAGTAATAAACATTTATCCGACTATTGATTATGTTGTTAACAGCCGCATAAGAGCTACATTATTTTTCCAGCAAACAAGAACAATTCCTAAAATTGCTACCACCGCACCAATTACAAATACAAGGGCTGGTTTGCAGTTGACGATTTCATTAGCACAATAAACCAGGATTTACAGGATTAATTGGATTCTTGCGGAATTACGGGAGTGTACATATCCTTAAACACTTTTACTTTTGCTTAAAAGGAAGGGATGAAGCATGAGGAAATCACATATAAAATCATTGCATGTGCAATGGAAGTTCATAAGAAACTTGGCCCTGGTTATCCTGAGTATATTTATCACAGGGCTCTTATAATCGAATTCAAATTACAAAATGTGATTTTTCTAAGCGAGTATGAAATTAAAATTTTTTATAAGGGTGAATTGGTTGGATTAAGGAAAGTTGATTTCTTAGTTGAGAATATTATCCCTCTTGAAATAAAGGCAGCAACAGAATTAGCAGATGTCAATATTGCTCAGGCGAAGAACTATTTGGAAGCTGGGGGAATTGAGATCGGACTATTGATAAATTTTGGAGCTGCTAGTCTTCAATTTAAAAGAATGATCAATAACAGAATTTTTAATCCCTCATGTCCTCAATAATCCAATTAATCCTGTAAATCGTGGTTCACTTTACTTTCTTAAACATCATCACATAACCACAGAGGTTCTTTTTCTTTTGCTTGTTAACCTGTACAGGTTTCATCATGTGGAATTCGGAGAAGCGGGGTTGGTAAGTATAAGAAATGACATTCCCGTCAACATCACCCCATTTCTTTTGTTTGAACACTACCTGCCTTTCATTCCAGTCGAACATGCGAACTTCATAGAGACGACTCGTGTACTCACCAATAAAAACAAATTGATAAAGGCTTCCTTCATTTAATGGAACGATCACGGGCATTTCGTATTCACTTTCCATGGTGATAGAAGCTTCTTTCATCAATACAAAGCCATCATCGGAATATAATTTTTTAAGACTGTCAACTTGGTGGGCAATTAACACATCGCTGCAAGATTGAACCTTGATCACGTTTTGCGAATTTGCTGAAAGAATACTCAGCATCAGTGCAAGCAATACCAGGTAGGGTTTTTTCATAAGGGTGCTCAATAGATATGGAAATGATAACAGCATAAAAATAGAGCGTGGTAACCGGCGTTCTAAATTTTTGATTAAGTAAATTCAAATGGGGGTACAAATTCCAAGTTGTCTTACGTAAGTTTCAAATGACGGATCTGGTAAAAGGGACTCGTAATGAATGGTGGGTTTATAAGCAATCATCGTAAATCTACGACTTTGGTTTAACTCATCGAAAAAAATTTATTGCGGCAATTTATTTGCGATTAAAGTAAATGGCGCTGGCCTGCTGGATACACGTCACGACAAGATCGTTAATACAAACATGAGGTGGGAGGGTAGCGCAGAAGTAGATTACATCGGCCACATCTTCAGCAGTAAGAGGGGTTAACCCATCGTATATTTTTTTTGCTGTTGATTCATCACCCTTAAAGCGAACAAGGGAAAATTCAGTTTCCGCGGCACCTGGATGAATAGCAGTTACCTTAATCCCATGCCGTAACAGATCCACCCGCATTGATTGGGAAAGGATATCAACGGCAGCTTTTGTAGCGCAATAAACATTTCCTTTTTCATAAACCTCTTTTGCCACGGATCCAAGATTAATGATATGCGGACTTGAGCTTTTTTTGATAAGGGGCATTAACGCCTTTGTTGTATAGAGTAAGCCTTTCACATTTGTATCGATCATTGTATCCCAATCATCCAGCTCAGCATCATCAAAATAATCACGGCCAAGCGCAAGCCCAGCATTGTTGATTAGTACGTCAATATGTTGCCAATCCTCCGGAATATTTTTTGCAGCATCAAACACATCTTCCTTGTTTCTGACATCAAACGGGGAAATCAATATTGCCGTATTATATTTTATTTCCAAATGTTCTTTTAACTCAAGAAGCCTTTCTTCACGTCGCCCATTAATAATTATATCGTATCCGTGGCATGCAAATTTCTCCGCACAAGCCTTTCCAAATCCTGAAGATGCACCCGTAATGAAAACAACTTTTTGCATTGTAGAATATTTCTGCAATATTATAGATTATTAATTATTGATTATTCATTGGAATTCAAACACACTTGAATCGATTGAAAAAAATATAACTACTCAATAATTAATAATTGCCGGTTGAAATGAATTTTACCTGATAAGGGTTGAGGTTCCCTTCTGGAATACAGGCTTGCCGGTATAGTCAACGGCTTTTACCAACCACACATATGTATTTGTAGTTTGCGGCTTACCGCCAATCTGGCCATTCCATCCATGTCCATTTATAGTGGTGCTAAAAACCAATTGTCCCCAGCGGTTATACACCCTGAAATATTCAATGCGATCAATACCGACTGCAATGGGCTTTAACACATCGTTCAGGCCATCGCCGTTCGGAGTAAAACCGGTAGGAACAAAGATCTGGGGATTGGTTCGAAAGATCTTCACAAGCATCGTCGCAGAGTCGAGACAACCTAATAGATCGGTTACATAGACTTTATAACGAATGCTGTCAATATTCCCATTGAGTGATGAGACCGGGTTTGCAATTGTGATATTATTTAGCCCAGTCGGTGGGGTCCATTCATAGTTTTCTCCGCCACTTGCATTCAATTGCAAGGTTTGACCGGCGACTATCATTGTATCTCTGCCGGCGGATGCCCGTACTTTTGGAAGTACTGTTACCACCACCGTATCGTGACTCGGTTTCGGACAACCTAACACATCAGTTGCGGTTAAAATATATTTTGTGGTCGAAGCAGGGCTCGCAACGGGATTTAAAATGTTTGGACTATTTAACGATCCCTGTGGTCTCCAGTAATAACTTGATGCAATAACGTCGCCATTTAACTGCGTTTGGGAATTGTAACAAATCATTACATCGGGTCCCGCATCCACAAATGGATAAGGGACCGGAAATATTGTTACATCATCTGTAGAAGAACATTTTCCAATACGTGCAGTAAGCTGATATGTAGTGTTAACGGGTGGATTGGCAATCGGGTTGACAATATTCGGATCAGTCAGATCCGAATTCGGTGTCCAGGAAAATTGCAACCCGTCCGTTACGGCAGATAATTGCACGCCGTCGCCCGCACAATATGTGGTATCAGGTCTTACACTCAGGGTTACTCTGTCAACAACTCGTACCCTCACCGAATCGGTATTAAGACAGCCATTATCATCTAATGATACTTTATACCATGTAGTTGTTTTAGGATAAACAAGGGGATTCGGGGTAGTTGGGGAAATGATATTGTAAGCGGGCGTCCACGAAAACACACCGGAGCCGGAAGCTGATAATTGCAGTGTATCGATACTACAAATAAGCGTATCCCTGAATGGAAGTGTAATAGGAGGCTTATCGATTATAGTGATGTCTTTTGTTACAGTATCAATACATCCTTTGCTGCTTTGTACGATCAGCTGCGCACTTTTTACTCCAATTGTCGGATAGCTATATGCGGGATTTCGCAATCTCGAAGTATCATTATTGACTGTGGATTCTCCAAAATTCCATTGCCAGGAATTTACAACACCATATGTTGCCGTAGTGGCGTCTGTAAAGAGCGTTGGTTTCGTTACACAGATTCCGGATGAAACAAAGTCCGGAAAAAATCCCGGGTAAAGCGCTAATTGCATTGAAGCAGAATCAGAACAGGGGTCGCCCGGATTAACAACAAGTTTTACTGTATAAACTCCTGTATCAGGATAAATAAATGATGGCGCTTCAATATTTGATGTATCATTTAAAGCGCCGGTTATCCCAAAATCCCAATGCCAACCATAAATAAGTGGAGTTGGGGTCTCATTGGCAAAACCCACATTAAAATCATCACAGAATACGGCTGACAAAGGCAATTGTGCAGCGACAAAGTCACAATCAGCAATCTTTAAAATAAAATCTTTTCGGTGCGTATTTATAACCTGTCCATTTCTCCATTCAGTTACACATACGGTAATAACGTATGATCCTGCACCCGGCGCTATGCCGGAAATGATACCGGTGTTTTGATTAATTGAGACCCCTGGACCCAGGGGTGAAGATGCACTGTAACCGCTACGGTAAGGAACAACACCGTAAGGTGGCGGTGGTGGATTGGCTACAACGGGGCTCCCCTCATTACCACCCACATATGCTTCGCAAAATTGGTAGGTAAGTACATCACCATCAGGATCAGAAGCTCCAAAATCAAGTCTAAAATTTCTGTTTTGACAAACCAACGCCGTATCTCTTACATAAAATTGCGGGCTTGAGTTGTGATTGCCGCTCATACTGCCCAATGTGTTGCTGCCTGCAATACTTCCTACATAAGAAGCGCCGACGCCAACTGCAACGCCAAGATTAGAAATATTATCAACCCGACAACATCTTTGATAAGATATCCAATACCCCGCTTGATTGTCTGGAAGAGTGACAGTCAGATAATAAAATCCCACCTGGTAACAAACAACAGGAGGATTAATAATACAGGGAATATTTCCACTTTTTTGAATAGTTTCAATATGATCAAGATTCACCGGATAAGGAGAACCCGAAGCAGACGCGCCCGAAGATTTATCAAATATTCCAATATTGGCAACCTGGTCAAGGGTTGCGCCACCTGAAAAGCAATCTCTGAAAAGACGAAGTGTGATCTTATAAACACTGGTTCCGGGGATCGCACCTGGCTCTTTCCATTCATAAAAGATTTCACCCCCGGCAATATGACGTGCAAAAGATGGTGCTGTGCAAAAAAGAAAAAATATTAAAAATAATTTTTTCATGCCGGATATAGCGTCGATAATAATTTCGTCTGCAAAAAAATTATGGACCGGAAAAAGGTCAAGCCCTGGGGATAGTTTCCACCGGGCCGGGATCCGATTTTGAAATTACTGTTTTTTTATCGTACAAAATAACGCATCGCCAAGACGTTAATTGTAGAAGACCCTGATAATTAAACGAATGCTGCACAATAAAGTTGTTATAAAAAAGAAAAATCGTCCCTAAGGAAAGCTTTAAAACTCGTATCGGTCATTAATTACCTGATCAGCATTACAGTTCCCTTTTTGAAATGAACTTTGCCTAAAACATCGGTAGCTCGTACCATCCATACAAATGCCCCTGTGTTTTGTTTATGTCCTTTGATAGCTCCATCCCACCCTTGCCCGTCGTCCTTATTATGGCTGTAAAGAAGAGCTCCCCAGCGATTATACACCTGGAAATAATCGATCGTTTTCATTCCAACATATATGGGCCGGAATACGTCATTGAGCCCATCGCCATTTGGCGTGAAGCCCGTTGGCAGAAAAATTTCAGGTCCCGTTTTAAAAACCCGGATCCTGATGCTTGCAGTATCAGTGCACCCTGCCTGGTCGGCAACAGTGACCAAATAAGACACAAACTCCGGATTACCATCAAGCATTGCAATAGGTGCCGCAATATCCGGATTCGTTAAGTATGTTGCAGGTGACCATTGATAACCTACACCTCCCGTTGCGCTTAACTGTAATGGCAACCCCGCAATACCGACTGTATCATTGCCGGCAAATGCATTCACTTTGGGTAACACAACGACGACTACTGTATCGTAAGATGGTTTGGGACATCCCGAAGCTATATCCGTTGCAGACAATACATAGGAAGTAGTGCCCGTTGGCCTGGCAACAGGGTTAAGTAGATTTGCATCATTGAGACTTGACGAAGGCGACCATGTAAATGACGTGCCATTCGTTTGCCCATTCAATTGCGTTGTCGAGTTGTAACAAATTTCTGCATCAACACCAGCATTCACTGTCGGTCGTGGTATTACGGTAACTACCACATCTTCTGTTGCTGTACACCCGCCGATCCTCGATATAACCTGGTAAGTAGTACTTATCGCAGGAGTAGCAACAGGGTTTACAATATTCGGGTTATTTAAAGATGCAGCCGGCGTCCATAGGTATTGGAGTCCATCAGTATCTGCAAATAGTTGCACGGGATCATTTGCGCATATAGAAGTATCGTTACTGACACTAAGACTAACCAAACTTACCACTCTTACTCTTACTGAATCAGTATTTCGGCAGCCATTTTCATTGAGTTCTACTTTATACCACGTGGTTAATTTTGGATAGACAGATGGCGCCACAGATGTTGAATTAAGAATATTGTAATCCGGCGTCCAAGAAATCGCTCCGCTGCCACTTGCATTTAATTGTATCGTATCGATATTACAGATAAGTGTATCCCGAAATGCCATAGTGATCGGTGGCTTATCAATAATTGTTACAGTTTTGTAAACAGTGTCCCTGCAGCCTTTACTGCTGCCTACGATAAGTCCTGCCGTATAGCTTCCCACGGCGGTATAGGTATACTGAGGATGCTGAAGTCGGGAGGTATCATTTGATACGGATGTCACGCCAAAATCATATCGCCAGAAATTCACATTACCATAAGTGGCAGTGGTGAGATCGTTGAATTGCAGCGGTACATTTATGCACATGCCTATGAAATCGAAATCAGGAACAAAACCCGGATAGACTTTTACCTGTGCTGTTGTTGAATCGGAACAAGGTTGATTTCTGTTAGCAACTACTTTCACGGTATATATACCTGTATCCGGATATGTGTAGCCTGGCCCTGTAAGACGTGAAGTATCCGCAAGCGTTGTCAGATCACCAAAATCCCAAAAATAATTATTGATAAGTGAGCTGGGAGTAAGATTATTGAATGACATGCTATAATCACTACAGGTGATATAACCATCGGGTTCCAGCGTCACGGTTGCCACATCACAGTCGGCCACTTTTACCTGCAGGTCTTTTCTTTGCGTAGCAATTAATTCACCGTTGCGCACCTCCTGTACACAAACTGTAACGACATAAGTTCCCGATGGAGGGGCAATGCCTGTAATTACACCGGTGTTTGGATTAATGGTTACTCCGGTTCCCAATGGTAAACTGCCACTGAAAGGAGAGCTATATGGTATGGATGTATAGGGAGGCGGGTTAGGCGGAACGGGAGTTGGATTGCCCGCATTGCCGCCCGTATAAGCATCACAAAAGCTATAAACGAGTGCATCGCCATCACTATCCTCTGCTCCAAAATTATAAGTGAATGGATAACCTGCGCATATTACCACAGTATCAATTCCAAGAAACCGGGCGCTACTATTTGACGGCGCTGATGGGTCAGGCAAATTGCCGGGAATTTCTGCAGCATATGTAACACCCTGGGCGGCTGAATTTGAAACATTAATGATACCGCCGACCCTGCAACATCTTTGGTAAGTAATAATGTAACCATCCGCATTGCCTGGTATAGTTACGGTTTCTTCATAAATGGCAACATCATAGATCACCTGCGGTGGATTAACTATGCATGGGCCCGGATTTGTTAGTTGAATGGTATTAAAGCTAACTCTTGGGACTGCTAACAGTGTCCTGACAAGTAAATTGGTTCCTTTTGTATAGATGGCTATAGCCTCTGAAGTTGCAAGCTGAGGTCCCCCACCCAAACCATCTCGGAAAAGCTTTAATCGAATTGTGTAGGTATAATCATTTCCAACCTGCCTAACGAATGAATAAGACATTTCGCCACCTGAAATATGATTGGCATAACAAGATAATGCCAATAATAGAACAACGATAAGGCTTAGCAACTGACGCTTCATCATCTCAGGCTGACTTCGTTTTCATTTGTTCGCCAAAAATTCTTCCAGTATCCGGTTGGCTTTTTCTGTTTCTTCCATCATTCCCATATGGCCGGATTTTTTCAAGAGGTGAAAATAAGATTTTTCAGGCAGATGGCATTGCTTCAAAACATCAGATAAAGGGATAGCATTGTCATGTTCACCGGCAATAAAAAGGACAGAGCTTTTCGTGTTTTTCAGGACAGCAGTTCTATCCGGTCTTTTCATCATTGCGTTGTAATATGAAATAAGCGCGCCAGGAGAAAAACTTTTTAAGCTTTCGATAAACTCATTAATGGCGTTCGGAATTTGTTCTTTGGAAAGCGGAGAGAATAGATTCGGCGTTGCTGTTTTTAAAAACTCAAAACCGCCATGTTGTTTTATAAATTCAATTCCTTTCTTACGGATTTCTTTTTTCTCTTCAGAGTCCGCAAAAGCTGAAGAATGAAAAAGACCAAAAGCATTTACATGATTCCAATACTTTTCAACGAGTGCTAATGTGATATAGCCGCCCATGCTATGCCCAATAACAGTACAGGTAGCGATGTTTTCTTCGTGAATAATAGAATGAAGCACTTCAGCTAATCCTTCCATGCTCATATCATTGATCATTTCTGATCTTCCTGAGCCGGGCAAATCAGGAGTTATAATATGATACTTGTTACTGAAAAACTCAACCTGGTCATTCCAAACATTTCCATCCTCACCAAAGCCATGCACAAACATCACAGGATCCCCGCTGCCAATATTTCGGTAAAATATTTTTTTGTTTTGGTATAAAATTGTTTTTTCCACTATTATTTTCTTTGACTTAAGAAAAAACTTCTGATTAGTATAGTTCCAATCACAGGAAGTAAGGCTGTATTAAATTGTTGAGGCAGAAAGAACCATGCCACTAACAATGCCAGTGAATAAAAAAAGACAAAACGAAAATAGCTATTTATCCAGGCTTTCTTGTTGAACAACATAAACGCAATCGGTAAATGCGTTGGCAAGGCCCATAGTAAATTGAAGTTGTTTTTGCACATTGCATGTTCCGTTCCAAACCACATGAATAAGATCAGTACACCCATCAGACCAACCATAATAAAGAAAAAGAAGTCAAATATTTTGAAAAACAAATTCCAAGAGTGGCGTGTAAAAAAACTCAATCCTGCTACAACCAAAAACAAACCCCCAAAAACAATAAAAGGAGTGATGCCTGATCTTGTTTTATACGATTCAAAATAGTTCAGCAGGATTTTTTTCTCTTGCACTACAGGTTGGCCGTTCAATTCAGAACTGTCAAAGGCCATTAACAGGTAATCAGGCAAAAACATCGCCTCGCGATTAGTGACTTTTTTATCCATTGGATTTCCAAGGAGCATATCGATGCCGAGCTTGCTCCATTGCTGACCGCCCCTGTCAAGATACACATGTATTAAATTCCGAAATGTAGTGCCGGGTTTTGGTAAAATATTTTTTGTCTCTAATTGTTGTTCCACGGCTTTCTCCAGCATATCACGAAGGCGGGTGGTGCAATTGTCATAATTAAAATCGTAGCGATAATATTTGTTTTCTTCTTTTGCATTTTCAAAAAGCGCTGCCAGCAGTTTTTGTTTATCATCACAGGAGATATTTATTGCTTGTTCTGTTATTCCTCTTTTGTAATAATCATATTCTGCGAGGAACGAGGGTAACGTATCTATAGAAACAAAATAAAGCAGTTTGCCTTTTACAAATTTGTTATAGAATTTGGGGTCATAAAAATCAAACGTGCCGTAGTTAAAAACAAGGTCAGCATTGTTTACACTATCAAACACTCTAAAAGCACTATGGCCAAAGGTGGAATAAAGTTCCTGTCCGGGCGTGCAGGTCAGTAAACTAATGCGAATGCCGCAAGTATCAGTTTGTGCTGGTGAAAAGTAAAAAGTAAAAAGTAAAAATGCAAAAAGCGATCTCCTCACTTAAGGATGTTTTGGTAAAAATAAAAGTTTATTCCACGCAAAATCGCAAAGAAATGCTAACCTGTCTGCGACAGGCAGGGAACGCAAGGAAAGTATTTTTAATTGCAGAACAGACCCGATACCTATCGGGTTGCTGAAGTACACGCGTGCGACGCAACAGGCGATGATAGTAGTATTGCAGTTCAGGAAATAAAAATGAATATTCCAATAATCATCATTTCCAAACATCAAATGAATGATCAAATCTAAGT